>CAYTVI010000067.1:3506-11227 GCA_964441765.1 uncultured Sulfurospirillum sp. | reverse complement strand
GCCGAAGCTTTTGCTATGCTTTGATTGAGTAATTTGGACATATCTTCAAGCTCATCTTTGCTTGAGAGGGAAATGGGTTTAGGTTGAATGGATTTTGTTTCCAAATAGTTAAAAAACTCTTTTAACCCATCTTGGAGTTTATGAATAGAGGAGACAATATGGCTAGAAAGCAGGTACCCTGCAATAAAAACCAATGTCGAGAGTAAAATAATAATTACAGCAAGTTCGTATTTAAGAGCTTTGGCACTGGTTTGAATGTCTGCAAAGTTATGTTCGGTTTGACTGACTGCTTCATGCTGAAGGCTTTTAAGTCGCCCTAAAAGGTCATAATACTTTTCTCTCTCTGTGGTGTTGACATTAACAAAAGCACCCTCTTCAAAGTGCGCCATAAGATAGGAATGTGTTTTTTTAACTGCTTCGCGATAGTATTTCCATGCTTCATAGGTTATCGTATCTAACGATTTAAAATAGCCCTCTAAGGTTTCTAATTGGCTTATAAGATTGGCCTCAATTTTTTTACGGTAATCATCGTTCGGTGACATGACCATAGAAAGGCTCATTTCACGAAGAGCGTTAATCGGCTCGATATAATTTTCTTGCAAATGTTGCGTATTGCGTGAATTTTCAAAAATTGTTGTGGCATTGAGAATATTTTCTTGACTGAGTTTAAATGAGCGTTCAGCTAAAATAAACATACCAATGAAGGAAAAACTAAACAATAAAAAGAGTTTGTATTTTATCTGTATTTTCATGGAATCCTCTTAGGTAGAATAGGGATTTGTAACGAATCAGGGTATGGCAAATCGCCTCGCACCGACCAGTGTTGGTTTGTAACGCTCGCTTTCCAAAAGGGTTGCATACCAATGCCAAGTGGTTCAAACACAAGCTCTTTGTTCATTGCAAAAACATTGTTTGGGGTGGGGACAAAAAGCATGTAAGCCTCCTCTTTGGCGCGCTCGCGTATCTTTTCACATAAGGTATTAAAGGCAGGTGTATTTTGTTCAAGTCCAAAGAAATCTGAAATAAACGATTGCATTATGGCATCGTCACGCACAAAGCTCCATGGATTGCCCTCCTGGTAGTTAAAAAATGTAAGCCAAGGGTGTCTTCCATACCAATCGACTGTATTTTGACTTAAAATATCCCAGTCTTGAATATTTTCATTGTTGGATAATAAAAAATCATACACCATCTTTTCATCAGGGCTAATCGTGTAGTGTAAGCTTACATTGTAGTGTGAGAGCTGGTACTCGATGCCTTTCCATAAAAAGAGCAAAGCGTCTTGTGTTACTACTTTAAAGTGTTTGTTTTGGAGTGCTTCAGTAATCTCTTTAGGCGTTAAAGGGCACTCGTGTGATTGCAAGGCTTCGTGGTTGAGCGAGCCTTCTTGTTTATAGGTAAAGGTTAAAAGATTTTTTTGATTGAGTGCACAGTTGAGTGCTTGACGCACCTTTTTATCAAATACTGGCGAATCTTTTTTAATAAGGTTAAAGTAAAGTGTGAAATTATTAGAGGAGGGAGTCATGACTAGTTTTGAGTAAGAGGAGAGCATGGTTTCGATTTTTTTATTAAATGGAATGGGCATAAAATCAAGCTTTCCTTCATGCTCCGTCATCATTTTTAAGGCTTCCTCAGATTCAAGTTGGGTGTATAAGGTGATAGTCTCAATTTTAGGATAACCCTTTTCCCAGTAATGTGGATTGGCTTTTAAAAGGACTTTAGGTGTTTGTTTTCGCCCCGTAATAACCCCTTCAACCAAAATGTAAGGGCCTAAACCATAAGGTCCTGCCTCTTCGATGTTAGGACCTGTGGCAGAGCCTCTCCATGCAAATTTTTTCAGATACGCTTCGGTGTAAAAATTGATACGTGCAAGGTCACGAAATAACATTCCATAAGGCTTATGAAGTTCTATACGTACCGTATAGTTAGAGAGTTTATCAACACTTTTTAGGCGATTTTTGATATCGGTGTAATTAATGGGTTGCGCCATAAAGTAGCGGAAGTTATTGACAACAGAGTCGGCATTAAAGGCTGTTCCATCTTGAAATCTTACCCCTTGTCGTAAATCACACTCATACGCAATACTTGTCCTTTTGATGCATTGTGTTGCGAGTGAGTATTCCCAACCTTGTTCATTATCAGCAAGTCTGACTAAGCCTTCATTGATAAGACGTGCTACACTCACATAAGGCATAGCGGGTAAAAAGACGTTGATGTGTGAGCGAGGATCTTTTACATGTAAAGCATGTTTTGCACTCTCATCGTTGCGGTAATTTATCTCTTGTGCATACAATGAGAGGAAAAAACTCGCCAAGCAAAACCCTATGATGTGTCGTTTCATGGTAATCTTCTTGGCAAAATAAGTGCTTTGGGGTACAGTGTTTCTTCTCGCACCGACCAGTGCTGATGGGTAATTTTTGCTTTCCAAAAAGGCTGCATCCCAATACCCAGTGGTTCAAACACAAGCTCTTTATTCATCGCAAAAACAGCATTGGGCGTTGGGACAAAAAGCATATACGCTTCTTCTTTAGCTCGTGTGAGGATCTTATCGCACAGTTTTGAAAACTCTGGGCTCTCTTGCTCTAAGGTAAAAAAGGTTTGAATGTAGCCTTGCATTATTGTATCCCCATGAACAAAACTCCATGGATTGTTCTCTTGATAGCGTATGAAAACAGGCCAAGGATGCCTTCCATAATAATCTTGTGTTCCTTGTATAAGCATATCCCAAGGCTGAATAGTGGTATGATTTTTTTGTGTCAGATCATAAATCTCTTTCTCACTGCTGGTGATGGTGTAGGTTAACTCCACGCCATACTCTGCAAGTTGGTACTCAATTCCTTTCCAGAGAAAAAGAAGTGAGTCTTGTGTTGCGACCGTCAGTTTTAGACCATTTAAAAGAGTGTGTAATTGTTGCTTGTCCATCAAGCACTCTGAGGCTTGAAAGGCATAGGGGTTGAGGGTTCCCTCTTTTTTGTAAGTAAAATCAAGCAAACTTTTTTGATTGAGTGCACAATTAAGCGCTTGGCGAACCTCTTTTCTTGCGATGGGGACACTTTGTTTGCGTAAGTTAAAATAAATCGTATAGTTGTTAGATGAGGGCATAGAGACTAGTTTGGCATAAGGTGAGAGCATTGTTTCTATCTTTTTATTGAATGGTATTTGCATAAAATCAATCTCCCCTTCACTCAAAAGAGCTAATGTAAGGGCTTCTTGATTTTCAAGTTCGGTGAAAAACGTAATGTGTTCGATGGAAGGATACGCTTGTTCCCAATAGTAGGGATTGGCTTTTAAAAGAACTTTGGGTGTTTGGTGTCGCCCTGTGGCAAAGCCTTGAATAAGGATATAAGGGCCTAGCCCATACGGTCCTGCTTTTTTAATGTTTGCTCCCGTATCAGCCCCTCCCCAGCCAAACTCTTTCAGATAAGCTTCTGAGTAGAAATAGATGCGTGCAAGGTCACGAAAGAGCATCCCATAGGGTTTATGTAAGTGAAGGCGGATTTTAGAGTCTGAAATTTTCTCAACCGATTTTAAAGAGTTATGGATATCGGTATAGATAAAAGGTTGTGCTAAAAAGTAATCAAAGTTATGGATAACACTGTTGGCATTAAAAGGTGTTCCATCTTGAAAACGAACCCCTTCTCGAAGGTCAAATTCATAGAGTGTGGGTGAGAGTTTAGTACTTTTGGTGGCTAAAGAGTACTCCCATCCTTGGTCGTTTTCAGCCAAACGAACCAGGCCTTCATTGACCAGTCGAGAGACGTAGTTATAAGGCATTGAAGGGAGAAATACTTTAATGTGAGAGCGTGCATCTTTTACATGTAAAACCCGTTTGGCGCTGTCATCATTTCGGTATTCGGATAAATCCGTAGCGATTGCAAGTGATGCAAGTACGCACAGATAGATCCAAAAGAGACTAATTTTCAAAACTATAACCCGCTTGTGAATGGTTTTTAATTGTATTATGTTTCAGTTTTTTTCGTAAGGCTTTTACCAGCGTACGAAGGGCCGCGATACTCATAAATTCTTCTTTCCACACACTCATCTCGATTTCTTCATAACTTACCACTAATCCTTTTTTGCGTAGCAATAACGATAAAAAGTCAGCTTCTTTATGGGTGAGTTCGGTTTGAACGCTTTGCGCATCAATTAAGACACGATTTTTCAAATCAAATTTACAACCACCGTATAAAAAAAAAAGTGTTCGCTCTGATTCAAGGTCTTCCACACACAAACGAAGTGCGGCAAGTAATTCATCAAGGGCAACAGGTTTAATGAGGTATTTTTCGATTTTAAGTTCGATAGCACTGAGCAAATACTCTTTATCCGTATGTGCGGTAATCATTAAAATAGGGGTTTTTTTATCATTTTTTCGGATTTCTTTGACCATATAAAGCCCGTCTTTAACAGGCATTCGCAAATCTGTCAAGATGATGTCGGGGCGTTTATGGTCATAAATGTCTAAACCTTCAGTGCCGTTTTGGGCTTCATACACCTCTTTAAAATAGTAGCTCAATGAATTGGTCATTGGCTTACGGATGCCCTCTTCATCTTCGGCATACAAAAGGGTGAGTTGTTTGAGTTTTTCAAGCCAAAGTTCCATTGTTATTGTTCCTTTTTTATGCGTTACATGTAAAATTATAGCTGATATTATTGTGTACAACGCTTTTACTATAGCATGAAAAAATGAGGAAAAAATGAGGCTAGAAAAGCTTCTTCGCATCAAAGGAATTGATGCGAAGAAAGAAGCGATTATTTGTAGTTTTGTAAGTATTTTTCAATACTCATTTTTTCAGGCTTTGAAAGTCCTGCTTGTGCGCCCATCGATTCTAAGATGCTAGGCCAGACATTGGCATCAAACTCATTTTCATGATGCAAGGCATGACAGGTACCGCACTTAGCTTGAAAAAGAGACTTTCCACCAGTTAAAACAGCTGTTTTATCACTGCTGAGTGCCTCTGTTGCAACAAAACCTTTGATGGAAACATTGAGCCATACGCTTCCATACTCATCTGTTTTTTTACCTAAAACCTTGAGTGTTGATGGATTGGATGATTCAAATCCTATGATTAAAAAACCAGATTTTTCGTAGACAACACTGCTACCTTCTGGCATAAAGCCTACGAATTCTACTTCACTAAAAGAGCCTTTTTTAGAAAGTTCTTTCACCTCCGCTGCGACAATGAGCTCACCAAGAGGCGCGCTTTCGCTCGCTTCTTGAAAGAGGGGTGTATTTTTAGTTAAAAATGAGCCACTTGCAGCAAACATCATGCTTGCCATGCACAGTGGTGCTAAATAGTTAAACAATCGCATCAGACACCTTTTATTTTTGGAGCTTTAAAGATTCCAATATCTGGAACTTCACCTTTAAATTTCTCGATTTCAACCAAGGCAGTCGCTTGATTTCCTTGTGCTAGTTCTGATGTGCCGATATCTGCGATTAAGACATTGACATCCCCATGTACGCACAATGAGCCAATTTTACCAGGCTCTTTTGGATCATACCATGCACCTTCTTGCATTCTCACAACATTTTCCATGACCGCTTCCGTGACCACAGCTCCTGCTAGTACTTGACCACGTTTGTTAAAGACACGTACAATATCACCGTTTTTAATGCCACGACGTGCCGCATCTTTTGGGTTAATCCAGATAGGCTCTCGTCCTTGAACCTCTTCAAGGTCACGAATCCATGTGTTATTGAGCTGTGAATGCAAACGGTATTTTGGATGTGGAGAAACAAGGTTGAGTGGGAACTCTTTCGCAACACTACTTCCTAACCACTCCATTGGTTCAAACCACATTGGATGACCTTTACACTCTTTGTAGTTATAGCCTGCGATTTTTTTAGAGAAAATCTCGATTTTGCCAGAAGGTGTTCCTAAACGATTGACAGCAGGGTTTTGCCTAAACTTAGCATGTTTTACAAATTTTTTTGCACTCTCTGGTGTTTCAAATTTGACATAACCTTTTTCCCAAAACTCATTGAAAGGAGGCATTTTAACGCCTGATTTCATCGCTTTGTTGTAAGACTCCATGTAAAAAGACTCAATCCATTCCATTTTGCTTTTACCCTCTGTAAAGGCTAGAACTTCATTGGCGTTGAAACGTCTTAAGATATTGGTAAAGATATCAAAATCATCCATTGCTTCGCCCACAGGAGTGATGGCTTGTTTCATTGCAAAAATATAAGAGTTAGAGTGAGCTTTAGTGATGTCATTACGTTCTTGTTCTGTTGTTGCAGGAAGAACGATGTCGGCCATACGAGCAGTTGCTGTCCAAAAGCATTCATTGACCACAAAGGTTTCTAATTTTTGCCACGCTTTAATCATACGGTTTCTATCTTGATGGTGGTGGAAAGGATTGCCTCCTGCCCAATATGCCATTTTGATATCAGGGTATTTATACGCCTTGCCATCAAAGTTATAATCACGACCAGGATTTTCCAAACATTCAACGATACGAGATACGGGGATGACGTTGATTTTTCGTTGTTTCCAAGGTCCTTCCATTTTTTTTTTGATACTAATGCCTGAAAGCCCTGGAGATGCCGCTACATTGTCCGCGTCCGCTACCGCACCCACAGAGCCATTGAGAGGTTTTTCACTGAGTGCATTGCCTGTTGCAGCTGCAGGCATTGGTACACCACCATCTGAGTAGTGGTAGTTCATACCATAACCTCCACCAGGAAGCCCAATTTGACCAATCATGCTGGCTAAAGTAATAAGCATCCAGTTAGGTTGTTCGCCATGGTGTGCACGTTGTGTGCCCCAACCACCCATAAGCATGGTACGTTTGGCAACGAACTCTTTTGCAAGCATTTTAATGATTGCTTCATCAACGCCACAAACTTTAGAAGCCCATGCAGGTGTTTTAGCGACCTTGTCTTCACTCTCGCCCATGAGGTATTTTCTAAACTCTTCAAATCCTGTGGTGTATTTTTCAACAAATTCTTTGCTGTAAAGGTTTTCGCTGTAGAGATAATGTGCCATACCTAACATCATCGCAACGTCAGTGGTAGGACGAATTTGAATATGCTCTGCACCAAAGTACATCCCTGTTGTGTTATAAACAGGATCAATAATGTAAAACTTGATATTGCGTTTTTTTGCGCTCTCTTTAAGCTCTTTCATGTACTCATAAGATTTGTGGTCAGGCACACCCCATGCGATTTGGTTGGTGTTAATTGGATCACTTCCCCAAAAAACAATGCATTCAGAGTTCTCAATAATGACAGGATAAACGGTAGCGGGAGCGGTTGATTCATCAGTTCCTGTAATATACGGAGTGATTTGACGAATCGCGTGGGTTGAATAGGTGCACGTTCGCGAAGTGTAACCACCCGCAACTCCCAACATTCTGCCAAGGAGCGCTTGAGGGTTGTTAAGACTTCCGACACAAAACCATCCGTAACTTCCACCATAAATGGCATCTGCACCATAATTTTTATAAACACGTTTTAGCTCATTAGCTACCAAATCAAGTGCTGTTTCCCATGAAACACGTACATATTTATCACTTCCACGTTTTGTTTTATCACTTTTGTAACCATTTTTTAAATAGCCCTCACGTACACACGGATACATAATACGGTCTTGTGCATAGGTTCGTGCGGCAAGCCCATCTATCAAAGTCACAGGATGTGCATCACCTTCAAATGGCGTAACTGCCTCAAAGCGTGAATTGCGTACGTGGGTTTTGACCGCACCAAAGTGAGAAGCACT
>CAYTVI010000067.1:3225-3466 GCA_964441765.1 uncultured Sulfurospirillum sp. | reverse complement strand
TCACCCACTAAAGGGATTGCGTTGGCATTGACAGTTGCTAATGCCGCACCTGTAGCTGCACCACTTGCTTTTAAAAACGATCTTCTGTCCATTTTCTTTGTCATTGTATACTCCTTAAGTATCATTGTTTTGTTGAATTTAACACCTTCAAACTCTTTACATGTAAAGCGCTACTGTTGAATGTATGTCATTCCACCTCCCGCCAAATTTTCACTTTCCAAAGATAAGCAACACTGGTCAT
>CAYTVI010000067.1:604-3193 GCA_964441765.1 uncultured Sulfurospirillum sp. | reverse complement strand
AGGATCATTTTAAGTCCTAAATTTTCACGTTCATCTTTTTTACTATCCCCCACACTCTCCAAATAATCTATTATTTGCTTTTGCGCTTTTTGCGTAAGCCCTACACGAGGCATGGGTGTGTTTGTTAAAAGTTTTTGAGGCTCGTTCATAAATGTGTGCAGATAGTCCACATTTTTCGCACGAATCATCATGGATAAATCAGGTGCTTTCGTGCCCATATACGCTTTTAAATGCTCATCTAGCGTTAAGGCTTCAAACCCATCGTATTGCATTCCATGACAGCGTCCACATGCATCAACAAAAACCGTTTTATCACTGAGATTTTGTGGTGCGATTGCGCGCAAATAGACCACCATATCAACAATGTCTTGCTCTTCCATCCATGCGTAACTTGGCATGGGATAAGGATGGGCATCGTTAAACTTATGTGCAATCTGCGCTGTTTTCACAGGATCTTTAATAAACGCAACAAGATAGGTAGCATCGTAAATCGCTCCTGCACTCGATAAGTCTGGTGGCACAACTCCATAACTTTGAGCCGCTTGTGTGTTTGAAAGAGGTGCTTTGATATTTTCAACTTCTAGGCTATGACAACCTACACAATTGCTTATCAAAGCTTCTTTCCCTTTTACTTCATCTCCCACTAAACGTATGGGGATAACATCGCTAAACGTAAAATCCGCTGGTTTGACATGTGGATGCATAATACTATGCGCCAAAGGCTCAACCCCTAGGTATAAGAGCATTGTAATACTCACAACAATCATTAAACTTTTCATTGCTTACCCCTTTACTTTTTCACAACGTGTGATAAAGGGCAAGATGACAAAAAGCCCAAGAAAAACCACGGAAGCTCCTAATCCAATGTACGCATTAATCCCTGTAGGCGGTAATTTGCCATACACGGTAAGTACTAACATGTCGAGCACTAAAATCCAAAACCAGATAAAAAAGCCTTTACGTTTATGCGCAGGAGCTACCACATCGCTTCGGTCTAAAAAAGGAAGAAGTATGAAGATAACGTTGGCAATCATAAAGGCGATAAAGCCTAGGTCTGCATTAAAGAAAAAGCCACGAAGCACTTCATAGCTCCACAGAAAATACCATTCAGGATAGATATGAAGCGGTGTTTTCATCGCATCTGCTTTTTCAAAGTTGATAGGGTCCATCGCAAAATTGAAGTTGTAAAAGCTAAGATAAAAATAGAGCACCATGAAAGCACACACTACAAAGATATCTTTGGAGAGAAAGACAGGCCAAAAAGGAATCACCTTGGACTCTTTTTTCTGGTTGCTGAGGTATTTTTGTGCTTCTTGCTCAAAATCAATCTCTTCGCCTTCAATATTATTCACGTGTGGAAAACGCAAGGTGAAAAAATGAATGGCGATAAAGATAAGCATTAACATAGGAAGTAAAAGGACATGTAACATGAAAAAGCGTGTTAACGTTGCATCGGCAACTGTAAAGTTGCCTCGTATCCAGATAACAAGCTCTTCACCAATAAAAGGAATACCGCCAAAAAGATTGGTGATAACCGCGGCCGCCCAGTAGCTCATCTGCCCCCAAGGGAGCATATACCCGCTAAAAGCTTCGGCTGAAAAAAGGACAAATAAAATCATGCCACTGATCCAAATCAGCTCTCTTCCTTGTTTGTGAGAGCCATAATAAATCCCCACAAACATATGGATATAGATAACCAAAAAGACCAAAGATGCACCCACAGCATGAAGGTGTCGCCAAAGCCATCCGTATTTTACTTCTTGCATAAGGGTGTAATTGACACTGTCATAGGCTAAATGGATATCAGGTTTGTAGTACATCAATAAAAAAATGCCACTTACCACTAAAATCATAAAAAGAACGGTTAAAACCACACCCATTGCCCATAAAAAATTGATATTTTTAGGTATCCAATACTCAGTCAATAACACCTTTGTGACCTTACGAATCGCAATACGTTGGTCTAACCAATCGATAAGACCATCCGCTTTTTGTATACGTGCCATTCCTTGCTCCTTTAGGCTTTAGCCACTAATTTTTTATATTTCGCGCCCTCTTCGCCCAAGACTAAACGTGAGCCATCGATTTTAAAAGGGGGAATTTCCATCGGCTTTGGAGGAGGTCCAAAGGTTTGAATGCCATTGACATCAAAAGCACCGCCATGACATGCACATTTAAAAGAGGTTGTTGCAGATTCATAATACGGAATACATCCCAAATGCGTGCAAATTTGAACACCAATAGAATAGTTCGCTCCATCAATGTGCACATCGCGTGAAGCATTGGGTATCATCTGTGCTGTTTTTTTCAAGATATACACAGGCTTTCCACGCCATTCCACTGTTTTACATTCTCCTTCTTTTAAGGTGCTAATATCCACTGTGGTAAAGCCAGCACTGATAACGCTTGGCAGTGGATCCCACGAGCCTTTCATCGCTACAAGGGTTGCTCCTGTACTCACAGCGGCAAAGCCTCCTAAGCTTAGTCCTATAAAATCTCGACGATTGATACATATTGGCATCTTGTTTTACCTACAGATTATGGTTTAACGATGAAATTGGCTATCTCTTCGATTTGTGCATCGCTTAG
>CAYTVI010000067.1:0-588 GCA_964441765.1 uncultured Sulfurospirillum sp. | reverse complement strand
TGGCAACTTGAGGTTTCATCAATGCTTTTTGTTCTCTACCGTATGAACCATCTTTATAGCCTTTCATTGCGGCGATAAACGCAGGCTTTGTCATATCCTTGATAATTAAACTTTTACCTAGTGCGACTTTTTCACCTTGCGTGCCATGACAGGCGACACATTTTGTGTATAAAGGGCTTGCCTGAGCACTTAAGCATAAAAGGGTGCTTAAGGTAAGAAGAGAAGCAGTACTTTTTTTCATCATCAAACTCCATGATTTAATCTTAAATAAAAATTACGTTAAAAATGTAAAATTTATTTTTATGGGAGAAGCTTAACGGAAAAAAATGAGTAATTAATGAGGTGGTTTAACTAAAAAAATGATTTACATGTAAAAGAAAAGAGGTGTTAAAAAAGAGAAGAAAAGGGTGGTTTTAAAAGACCCTTTGAGGAAATATTAGTGTTGTATTTCGTGGCAATAAGGGCATTTTTTAGCAGCGAGAGGAATTTCCATTGCGCACTCAGAACATGCTTTTGTTGTAGGTGCAAGTGTCGGGGCTTCTTCTTTTTTCATGAGTTTTCCATACCCTTTTATCATCATAAACATGA
>CAYTVI010000066.1:0-11274 GCA_964441765.1 uncultured Sulfurospirillum sp. | reverse complement strand
AAGGATCATATCCTTTACACTCTTTACTATCTCCCCGTAAGCTATCTCTCTCATTTTTCTCTCCGAAAAAGTTGGTTTTTTGACACACACATAGTACTAAGTGGTAGAGGTGCGATGTTGAGTTAACATTTAAAAGGAGGGCACCTCTACAAATCTTTACATGTAAAGATTTGTAAAAGTGTACATCCCCCAAAAGGGGATGTACGTCTATTTATCAAACAAAAACGAAAGCACCTACCAAAAGAACTGCTAGGTAAATTGCACCGAAGATCGCACCAAGTGCCCACCAACGTGCTTGAGAAATATAACCAGCACCATACCAAATTGGAGAAGGACCTGTACCGTATGGAGTGATAATTCCCATGATACCAAGTGTTCCAGCAACCAAAATCATAAATGAAGGCAATTGCTCAGGAGCAATAAATTTAACAGCGATAACGATAAACACTGGTAACAATGCAGTTACGTGAGCTGTAACGCTAGCAAAGAAGTAGTGTAAGATAAAAAAGATGATTAACATAGCAACCATCAACATAACAGGACTAAGTCCAGTCAATGATGTTTCAGCTAATTTACCAATCCATGTCAAGATACCAACATCTTTAAGACCAGATGCTAACGCTACAAGGGTAGAGAACCATACCAAAACGTTCCAAGCGCCTTTGTTACCAATAATATCATCCCAAGAGATAACTTTAGTAAGTGCCATCAAAGAGACGATAGAAATCGCAGCCATCGTTGCATCTACATTCCACTCTTTACCAAAAATCCAAAGAACAAGTGCAAGGACAGCAAAAAGAGCCATTAAAATCTCTTTAAATGTGATTGAACCCATTTTTTGAAGTTCCGCTTTAGCCCAAATTGGTGCTTCAGGAGAGTGTTTTTGTGTTGGAGGATAAACAATATACGCCAACAATGGAGTGAGTAAGAAAAGTGGCAACATTAAAGGAACCATAATTGAAGCCCAAGCACCCCATGAAATAGCAACATTGGCACCTTTACCAATTAAATCAACCGCTAAAAGGTTTGGAGCAAGTGCTGTTAAGAACATCGAACTTGTGACACATGTTGCAGCCATCGCTACCCATGAGATATATGCACCAAGTTTTCGTGGCTCATTATCAGGCAATGAATTGAAGATTTGTGGAATATTAATAGCGATAGGGAAAATCGTTCCACCACTTCTTGCTGTGTTAGAAGGCATAAATGGAGCAAGAACAAGGTCTGCAAATGCTACTGCATAACCAAGACCAAGTGAGCTTTTACCCATGTATTTAACCATAATGAGTGAAATTCTTTTACCCAAACCTGTTTTTTGGTAACCCATCGCAAACATAAACGCCGCGAAAATCAACCAAATGATAGAGTTTGAAAAACCTGAAAGTGCCCATTTAACGTTTGCGGCAGGTGTTTTTCCGACAAGCCCTAGAAGAGCAACTAAAGAAACACCCACTAAACCTACGAGTGCTGCAGGTACTGGCTCAATAATAAGACCAACGACCACGGCTAAGAAGATAGCCATAAAGCGCCATGCTTCTACACTTAATCCCGCAGGAGCAGGGATAAACCAAACGACTAACAAGACCAATACTGGAATCAGCATCGAGATTGCTTGTTTCGACATGTAAAACCTCCGTATGAAATTTAACTCAACAATAAAATCAAGATGCTGAAATTATAAGACGACAAAAGAGATATAAATGAGACTTTTTTGCTAGAATTACGAAAAAAATGGATATTAGTCTTATGAAAATCTTAAAATATATAGTTATTTTGTCTTTTTATATCTCTTTTTCATATTCAAATGAAATTTTACTGCTTCACTCCTACAACAAGGGACTCAAATGGAGCGATGGTATTTCAGCGGGAATTGAAGAAGTAATGAAAAAATACCCTCATTATGAACTTACAACAGAATATATGGACAGTAAAAAGATAGAATCCGAACAATATGAAGAAGAACTGCTCGTACTCTATGAGAAAAAATTTAGCAATCGCCAATACAAAGCCATCATCGCAGCCGATAACTATGCCTATGAATTTGCTTTAAAATACCATGAACGTTTATTTGAGAAAACACCGATTGTTTTTTGTGGGGTTGAAAACTTTACGCCACAAAGTATTCCCGAACAGGCAAGACCTTATGTTACAGGGGTTGTGGAGTATAAAAACATACGAAAAAATCTCGAGCTTATCTATCAACTCTTCCCTGCACTTAAGATGGTTTATATCATCAGTGATGATGCATACTCTTCTTTAGCGATTAAAGAGCAAATCATCGAAGAGTCTAACCACTTTAAAGATAAGTTTCGTGTCGTTTTTGACAATCAAATTGACTTTGACAAAATTGATGAGAAAATAGCAAAGCTTCCTAAACACAGCGCCATTTTGTTTACAAGTTTTTACCGCGACATGTATGGAACTTACGTTCCTTATCATAAGCTCGGAGCTTTTTTTAAACGCTCCAAATTCCCTGTTTTTGCACTCAATCAAATCCACATTGGAGAGGGTGTCTTAGGGGGATATATGGTTAACCCTTATGAACAAGGAACCATTGCCGCACAAAAAGCATTTGAAATTATTGATGGAAAGAAGCCTGCATCTCTTAAAATAGAGATTCCAGAAAATGCCTATCATTTTGACAACGTCATCTTACGCAAATACAACATCTCCTTAAGTGAAATCCCACAACAATCGACTGTTTTAAATGGTCCCAATAGTTTTTATGAAGAACACCGCAAATTTGTTGAAAACGCTTTTGCTTTGATGCCTTTATTATTACTTTTAACAACCATATTGGTCTTAAACATTGTCAAACGTATCTCTTTGGAAAAAGAGTTATTGCGTCAACATCGCTTAGACAATGTTCTTCTTAATAACATTCAAAGTGCTATTTTTTGGAAAAGCACGGATGGCATTATTGTGGGATGCAATGCTTTATTGTCAAAAATTCTTGAAAAAGACAAAATGGACATCGTTGGTAAACATGTCAGTGAAGTGATGCCAAAGTTTTGCGATAAGATTCAAAATATTTCAGTTGATTGTCCTACCAGCGAAGAAATCGAACTTGAAAAGGGCTCAGGTGAAAAAGTTATCTTTGCGGTAAGACGTACCTACTATACCGATGAAAAAAATCAAGAAGCAGGTGTTGTCACTATCCTTACGGACATCACCGAAAAAAAACGTATTGATACCGAACGCAAACGCCACGAGCAATTTGTCATTCAACGCTCTAAACAGTCCGAAGTCGGAGAGATGATAGCGAGTATCGCACACCAATGGAAAACACCACTGGTTGAAATCTCCGCCATCGCGCAAGAACTCATCTATAAACGTCGTAAAAAAGTATTGGATGAAGACGATACTCAGAAGTTTGTCGATGACATCATGACACAAGTCAAATACATGTCCAATACCATTGATGATTTTAGAAAGTTCATCAAACCTTCCTCTAAAAAAACCTCTTTTGATGTCAAAGAGGCGATTGAGCGACTCTTAAGCGTCGTTAACCACAGTGTAAAGTATAATTACATCACCCTTCAAATCATAGCCGATGAGCATGAACGTCTCCTTGCATATGGCTATCCTAATGAATTTAAACAGTGCGTTTTAAATATCATTAACAATGCAAAAGATAGTATATTAAAAAAACGAGAGACGATACCTACAGAAGGAATTATCACCATCACACTCAAAAGTGATGACACAACAGTCTATCTTAGTATCAGTGATGATGGCACAGGCATAGAAGAGGGAAAATTAGAGAGTATTTTTGACCCTTTTATGAGCACGAAACCTCACGGTGATGGATTTGGACTTTATATGGCACGATTGATTATTGAAGATAAAATGGGCGGTAAAATTAGAGCAAAGCATCATAAAAGTGGCGGTGCTTTAATCTTAATATCGGTACCCAAAGGAAAGGAAAAAGATGAAAATATTGGTGCTTGAAGATAATGAGCGTCTTGCTAACCTTATAGTTGAAGCGCTAGAACAAAAAAAATACCATGTTGATCTTTTTAGTGATGGTAAAAAAGCCTTAGAATCTATCGACAATGGGTATGATTGTTTTATTTTAGATATCAACGTTCCAGGGCTTGATGGTATTAGCTTACTCAAAGAGATACGCAGTATGGATGCGCATACTCCTGCTATTGTTATCAGTGCCAATATTGAGCTTGACACGATTCAAGATGCCTACCACAAAGGCTGTGATGAGTACCTTAAAAAGCCATTTTACATGTACGAATTAGAGATGAAGATCGAAAAGCTCTGTAAACCAAAAATGATGGTGCTCAAACTTGCCGATGGATTTACCTACTCGATGGAAACAGAGACCTTATTGGATGGCAACAATGAAGAGGTAAAACTAGCAAAAAAAGAGATTTTACTGCTTAATCTTTTTGCTAAAAACTTAGGTAAAAATATCACCTTTGAGCGCATTGAGCAATATGTGTGGGAGGGAGAACTAACAACCACGGAAAATATTCGTGCCCTTATTAAACGTTTGCGTAAAAAACTTCCTGAAGAAACAATCGAAAACCAAGGTGGGGTAGGGTATAGGTTACATTATGTTTCCTAAAGCGTTTTTTCTCTCCCGTGAAAATTTACTCTATCTTTTAAGTGCGGCGGTACCTTTTTCCTTTGTCGCATGGTCAGCTCTTTTAAACAATTTTGTTGTTGAAGTAGCTCAGTTTGATGGTGAAAAAATCGGGATGCTTCAAAGTATCCGAGAAATACCAGGGCTTCTTGCCTTTAGCATTGTCTTTGTTTTACTCATCTTTCGCCAACAAAGTGCCGCGTATCTCTCTTTATTTTTATTAGGCTTTGGTACGCTTATAACAGGTTTTTTTCCTTCCACTTACGGACTTTATACCACGACGTTGATTATGTCTATTGGTTTTCATTATATGGAAACCTTACACAATTCACTCTCACTACAATGGATTCCTAAAAAAAACGCTCCTTCTTTTTTAGGTAAGCTCTCCTCTTTACGCTCATTCATCGGACTTGGAACTTTAGGGGCTGTGTATGTGCTGATGCAGTTTTTACATGTAAGTTATGAAGTGCTTTATATGCTTTTTGGAGGCATCACCATCACTTTAGGCATTGTTGCATGGAGAGGCTTTGAGCATTTTAAAGACGATGTGGTGCAAGAAACCAAACTTTTTTTACGCCAAAAATATTGGCTTTTTTATCTTTTAACGTTTCTAGCAGGAGCACGTCGCCAAATCGTTGTTGTTTTTGCAGGATTTTTATTGGTTGAAAAGTTTGACTTTAGTGTTCAAAATATGGTGCTTTTACTCATCGCCAATACGATTATAAATATGATATCCGCTCCATATGCGGGAAGATTGATTGAGCGTTTTGGTGAAAAAGTCTCATTAAGGTTCGAGTATTTAAGTATTATTACGATTTTTATTCTCTATGGTTTTGTGCAAACTAAAGAGATGGCGATAGGGCTTTATATCTTAGACAATCTCTTTTTTACCATTGCCATTGCCTTAAAAACCTATTTTCAAAAAATTGCTGACCCAAAGGATATTGCTGTGACTTCAGGGGTGGGTTTTGCGATAAATCATATCGCTGCGGTGAGTTTACCGTTTACGTTAGGGATTTTATGGATGTACTCGCACAGCGCTGTTTTCTTTGTGGGGGCGGGTATTGGAGTGTTTTCATTTATATTGACATTTTTTATCAAGGAAGAAAGATGAGTTTACATGTAAAAGAGAATTTTTTACATTTTGACTACGATGCGGATGAGCGCATCTATGATGAAAAGCGTTATTTTGAAGAAGAGGGCAGTGAGCCTTTTGATAAACGTTCATCCAAACAGATGTTACTGATGATGAACCGTATCGGAGCAGATTTGCAACTTGATGAGTATGCACTCAAACGTTTGGAAGTAATGTTGCGAACCGATTTACCTTTTTTTGCCGTCAATAGACGCTTGATTTTAAACTGGGTCAGTGAAAATTTTTTATTTTAATATCATGTTATGTCGTTATAATATGGCATTTACGAAGAGGTTATCATGAAAAAAATATACTTAATACGACATGCCAAATCAAGCTGGAAAGAAGAAGGCTTAGATGATTTTTCAAGACCGCTTAATGGTCGTGGCAAAAAAGATGTCGCGTTTATGGGTAAGCGCCTCAAAAAATATGCTGTTTCACCCCATGTTATTTACACATCTCCTGCTAAACGTGCCTTTAAAACAGCAAAAGAGTTAGCAGATGCCATTGATTATAGTAAAAAAGATATCGTCGTAGAAGAGAGTTTGTACGAGGGTTCTTATCAAAATTATCTTGATATTATTCATGCTACAAAAGATAAACACAGCTCTATTTTTATCATCGCACACAACCCTACGATTACCGAAGTGGGTGAACGTTTAAGCGGGGCTATTTTGACCAATATACCAACATGTGCGATTGTGTGCATTGCCTTTGAAGTGGAAAGCTTTAAAGAAATTCGTGAAGAAAGCGGGCATATCCTCTTTTTTGATTACCCGAAAAAACATCAGAAAAAAGAGGATTAACCTCTTTTCCGATAATACCAAATACCTCCTGCCATAACACTTGCACATAGCCCTAACACACTCGCTACTATCATGGAAGCATGCGGAACACCATCAAAAGGTAGCCCCATCGTATTCATACCAAAATAGCCTACGATAAGATTAAGCGGGAGAAAAATTCCTGATAAAATGGTTAAAAGATAGATGGTTTTATTCATCCGTTCATTGTTCCGACTGGTATAAAAATTGTATAAGTTTCCTAGCTTGTCACTCGCTAATAAAACGGAACGATTCGTTCGTTCCAAATGCTCATGGATATCTTTAAAATGTGTGACTAAAAAATCTTCTTCTTTAAGATAACTCTCTATAAAACGCTCCAACACATCTTCTGCCAAACCCAAAAGTCTATGAATACGAGAAAGGTCTTTTTTGTGTCCCAACCAATAACGCATAAATGAACCAAAGGAGGCATCTTCATACAAACGTTCTTCCATCCAGTCAATACTTTCATGCAACGAAGCGACCATCTTCATCGTGGTATTCACTTTTTCATTTAAAAATTCATACACTTTTTGCATCGTCTCAAAATCGCTAAATTCCCCATTTTTTCGGTCATAATAGTAATACGTCTTTGTATCAAACACAAAAGCATACGCATCCACTTTTAGCTCTTTTTCTTTAGAGGGAAGCGTTAAAATCAAAATGTCGTAAGAGGCTTCTTCCACAAACATGGAAGGATGGGTAGGGTTTTTTACATCTAAAAGATGAAAACGGTCAATCTGTTCGTATAAATGTTTCATGTCATATCATCCATCGTGTTTGCTGCGATTTTAAGACGTTCTTTATCAAAGTGCGTATAAATCCGTGAAGTGTTCAAATCCGCATGCCCTAATGCCTCTTGTACCAAAACCAAGTCTCTGTTCTTTTGATACAAAAGTGTCGCAAAGGTGTGGCGTAACATATGTGCGCCATTTTTTTCTTTACGAACGCCTGCTACTAACAACATCTTATCCATCACATAGCTTACATACGCTTGTGTGAGAGGTTTACCCGTGCGACTTTGAAATAAAAGCGCACCTTCATCGTTTCGATACTCCATCCACTCACGCAAATCACGCTCAATATGCTCAACTTTAATCATAGCCGTACGAGGTTTATTGCCTTTTCCACGAATGTAAAAAACATAAAACTCGCCATCTCGTACCATATCTTTGAGCTTTAGTCCCAACGCCTCACTGACACGCATGCCCGTGTACAAAATCATCTTAATCAAAAGACGATTTTTTGCTTGCGCATAAGGTTTAAACTCCGTCGTTTCAATGGCTTGAAAAAAACGTAAAATTTCCTCTTTTTGCATATGCGCAGGCAGTTTTTCACCTTTGCGTCCACCCAGACCATTCCAATTTTTAAGCTCTATGCGAAATTGGTGGCTTGCACCATTTTCTTCATTATTTTTATCAATAAATTTAAACAATGCAATCATGGCGATACGATAGTTTTTTTTCGTTGCATCAGAGAGAGAGCCCGTTTGTGAAGCTAAAAATTCCCCTAAAAACTCTTCATCAACTTCTTTCAGACTTCGCATCTTCATCGGTACTGCATAGTGGTAGAATTTTTCCAGAGGGCTTATAAAAAGATTGATACCAATCAGCCCGATATTACGGGCTTCTTTTGCCAAATTTTTAAGCTCTTCCATCTCTTTTGTGCCATGGTTGAGTGCACCGATGATAGCAGAAAGCTTGGCATTTTCTTCGACATGGCGGTTGGATAAAGAGATAAGTTTTGATTTGATAAATTTGTCATACCAAAAGAGCAAACTCTTTTCAAAATCTTCTCTCACATCCACCTTGTAACGCACTATTTGCCTCGTTTCGCGTAAAACTCACGTTTAAAGGCACTAAAATTGCCTTCCAAAATTGCCTCACGCATCTGCTTCATAAGTGTCAAATAATAATGCAAATTATGCAGTGAGGCTAGTCGAAAGTAAGTAAGTTCTTTCGCACGGTAGAGATGGTGCAAATAGCCCCTCGAATAGTTTTTACATGTAAAACAGTCACACTCAGGATCAAGCGGACTTTCGTCTTTTTGGAACTTTGCATTTTTGATACTGACTTTTCCAAAAGAAGTAAATAAAGAGCCATTACGTGCATTACGTGTCGGCATAACACAATCAAACATATCAACCCCGCGCTCCACATTTTCGACCAAATCTTCAGGCGTTCCCACACCCATCAAATAACGTGGTTTATTAAAGGGCATAAGAGGTGTGGTAAACTCTACCGTATCGTACATATCTTGGTTAGCTTCACCCACACTAAGCCCCCCGATAGCAAACCCATCAAAATCAAGTGAGCAGAGCTCATTGGCACTGATGTGACGAAACTCTTTATCGGTTCCTCCTTGGATAATCGCAAAAATATTTTGATGCACACCAATCCCTTTGGCTTGTTGCGCGCGATGATACGTAATGGCTCTTTGTGCCCAATCAGTCGTGCGTTTAATAGAAAGTGCAATACGCTCTTTGGTTGCGGGAAGGGCAACTAAATCATCTAAAATCATCATAATATCAGAATTAAGATTGTACTGAATGTCCAATACTTTTTCAGGCGTAAAATAGTGCGTTGAGCCATCAATATGGCTTTTGAACATAATACCATTGGCATCGGCTTTAGAAATATCGCTTAAGCTAAAGGCTTGAAAACCACCACTGTCCGTTAAAAAACTGTTCGGAAATTTTGTAAAGCCATGAAGTCCACCAAAATGCTTCACCACTTCATCATTAGGGCGTAAATAAAGATGGTATGTGTTCCCTAGAATTATTTTTGCACCCAACATTTCGCTCATATCAACCGCGTCCAAACTCTTAACACTTCCTACGGTTCCTACAGGCATAAAAACAGGTGTTTGGATGGTACTGTGAGCTGTTTTGATGGTACATGCACGTGCACTTCCATCGGTTTTATCTATCTGAAATTCCATTTTAGTTATAATATCCTCTCATATTTTAGGAGCGTGAATGAAAAAAGTCTTAATCATCGCTGATGGCATTTTAGCAAAACAATTTTTAGAAAGAGTTATGGATATGGAGGCAGGTGAGAATAGCTACACCGTCATCACTTATAAAGAAGATACTCTGCCTAAAAAACGTCCTGAAAATTTTAAATTTTTTGAATTTGACCCAACAAGCTTTGAAAAACTCTCCATCATCCTCAACGAACAATTTTTCCAAGTGATGATTATCCTCTCCAATGAACTCGATGTTATTGCCACCTATAAAAACATACGTGCAATGGATACCAAAGTGCGTATTGTGCTTATGGACAGATGGAATTTACAAGTCGATGATAAACGCCTCTTAACCGTCAATTCACGTGAAATTCTCTCAGCTCGTTTTACAGACCATATTCCAAATACACCTATCGTGGCACAAAATATCGGTTTAGGTATTGGTGAAATCATGGAGTTTTCCGTACCTGTGGGAAGTTCATACGCTTACCGTCATCTTGCCTCTATTGAACAGAGCAAATGGCGTATCGCGGCAATTTATCGTGCTAATACTCTTATCTTACCACGCCCAACCTTGATGATACTTCCCAACGACCTTCTTTTGACCATCGGTGAGCCTCAAGTCTTGCAAAATGTTTTTAAAAGTGTCAAAAGAGAATTAGGACAGTTTCCTTCACCTTTTGGAAGCAGTATCTACTGTTTGATTGATATGCTCAATATGGGAGAAAAAGAGATTGATGAGCTTATCAACGACTCATTGCTTTTGCATTCAAAACTCAACAGTAAAAAGCTTCATATCAAAGTCATCAATCCCACCTATTCAAAAGTGTTTGAGAAGATTAAAAGCTATCACAACCACCACATCAACGTCATGATTGACTATTTTGAGACCAAACCACGAAAAGCCCTGCGCGAAGATACGGAAAAGCTTGATATCGGGCTTATTGTAGTAATGAACTCTTTCTTCCAAAAAAATCGCGCAGCCTTGTTTAACACAAAATTGCCTGTCTTTAAAATGGGGAAAAAAGGTTTTGCTTCTTTAAATGAGGCTATTGTCTTAAGCAACGATGCAGAGGAGATTGAAAAAGAGTCTTCTGTCATCTTTGATGTCGCAAAACAACTCGCTTTGGAAATCAAACTTTACACCTATGACCCCGATGAAAAACATCTCAAACAAAGTGTGATTGAACATTTTGAAAGTCTCTCAAAACTCTTTGGACGTGATATTAACATCATTCAAAGTGAAAAAAACCCTCTGATAAAACTCAAAAACAAAGAAAATATCTTGCAATTTCTACCCTTCAACCGCAAAGTTTTAGAATCCACCGTTTTTTCTATTTTTTCAACCGATTTGGACAAATTGCATTTTAAACTCGCTAACAGCTATCAGCTATTTATCCCTGTAAACGAATAAGCAGGGATTTTTTTAAGAGCTTTTTGAGTATTATAAAGCAAAACTATATTACGGATATATTATGCACGTCAACATCGCACTCAATCCTACCCCTTCACGCAATTACACTGTTTTTATTGATGAGTTAGCTACACTTTTTTTTGATACCAAAGTGATGATTGTCACCAATACCACTGTGGCACAGTTACACCTTGAAACCCTCACATCCAAACTCAATGCCAAAGAGCTTTATCATGTAATACTTCCCGATGGTGAAATGTACAAAAATTTTGAAAGCCTCAATCTTATCTTAAACGCATGTTTTGAACATCGCTTAGATAGAAAATCGCTCCTT
>CAYTVI010000065.1:0-11336 GCA_964441765.1 uncultured Sulfurospirillum sp. | reverse complement strand
GCGTATGACCTCATCATCAACACCACCTCCGCAGGACTCAAAGATGAAGAACTGCCTTGTCCCAAAGCCTTATTGGACACACTTTTATCCCAAGCACGCTATGCGTTTGATGTGATTTACAACCAACAAACCCCTTTTCTAAAAAGTGCACACGCACACCATCTTACATGTAAAGATGGTAAAGAGATGCTTTTATACCAAGCCGTTTTAGCCTTTAATCTCTTTTTTGGCAATCGTTTTGATGCTAAAAAAATTGAATCTGTTATGCGACCCATTTTTGAACTTTAAAAGGAGTTTTAATGCAATGCGAACAAACACTCTTCAACCCTCACGCGTATGACTATCAACTTTTAATCAAACATATTTTCAATGCGCCTATTCATTTTGACCCGAAACAAGAGATTGTTTACCGTGGTGAAAAACGCTTCACTTATGCCCAGTTTAAAAAACGCGTCCATCAACTTGCCCATATGCTTACCTCTTTGGGTGTCAAAGCAGGTGATACGGTTGCGGTGATGGATTATGATTCACATCGTTATTTGGAGTGTTATTTTGCCGTTCCTATGATTGGAGCCGTTTTACACACCATCAACATTCGTCTCTCACCTGAACAAATTCTCTACACCATCGACCATGCAGAAGATGACCTTTTGCTAGTACACAACGATTTTATCCCTATTTTGGAGCAAATTAAAGGACGTATGGATGTCGATAAAATTGTCATTTTAAGTGAAGATGGCACCATCGCACACAATGCTTTGTCCGTCATGGGAGAGTATGAAACGCTTTTAAATGGCAATGCTGATTTTTTTCAATTTCCAGATTTTAGTGAAAACACACGTGCCACGACCTTTTACACCACAGGAACCACGGGTATGCCAAAAGGTGTCTATTTTACACACCGACAACTTGTTTTGCATACTTTGGGCACACTCTCAACGCTGGGCAGTTCTCCTACACAAAACTTTCAACAATACGATGTTTACATGCCCATCACTCCAATGTTTCACGTTCATGCGTGGGGGCTTCCTTATGTGGCAACGATGCTAGGGGTCAAACAAGTCTATCCGGGACGCTACGTACCTGATGTGCTTTTAGAGCTTATCGCTAAAGAAAAAGTGACCTTTTCACACTGTGTCCCAACTATCATGCATATGCTTTTTAATTCTCCTAAAATCAATGAAGTTGATTTAAAAGGGTGGAAAGTCATTATTGGAGGCGCTGCTTTACCCAAAGCGATGTGCCAAGAAGCCCTTCGTAGAGGTATCGATATGTTCACAGGATATGGCATGAGCGAAACCTGCCCTATTTTAAGCCTTGCGCAACTCACTCCTGAAATGATGGTACTTGATAGTGCTGAACAAAGCGATATTCGCATCAAAACTGGACGTCCTATGGGTCTGGTTGAGATGCTCGTGGTAGATGAGCAGATGCAACCCCTCCCGCATGATGGTGTCAGTACAGGAGAGATTGTGGTGCGTTCTCCTTGGCTAACCCTTGGGTACTTCAAAGATCAAAAAAACTCTGAATTTCTTTGGTCTGGAGGCTATTTACATACGGGTGATATGGCATACATCGATAAACACGGTTATTTCAAAATCACCGATAGGGTCAAAGACATCATCAAGGTGGGCGGCGAATGGGTCTCTTCTTTGGAACTTGAAGATATCATCAACCAACACCCACTCGTGAAAGAAGTCGCTGTGATTGGGCTCAGTGATGAAAAATGGGGGGAGCGTCCTTTAGCTCTGGTCATTGTAGATGCGAGTAAACAAGATGAAGAGACGCAACGAAGTATCTTACACCATACCAAAGAGTTTATAAAAAAAGGAATTATGGCAAGAGAAAGCATGCTTTTAAAAATCGTCTTTGTAGAGAGTATCGATAAAACCAGCGTGGGAAAAATTGATAAAAAAGAGTTACGAAAAAAGCATTGTTAGGCTTGATGCATAATAGCCTATCTTAAAGAAAGTGATGTGGATGTTTAAAAAAATTTCTCGTTTATTTGGCTCTTGTGCACCTAAAAATAGCCAAGAAGAGCGCTCATTTTTACAATTCTTTGAAGAAAATTCTTCGGTCATGCTCTTAATTGACCCTGAAACAGAGCGTGTGTGTCATGCCAATAAAGCAGCCCTTGCCTATTATGGCTATCCGTTGGAGCAACTCATTGGTATTTCTATGAATGTTATCAACACCTTGTCTCCTGAAAAAGGCAAGCAAGAACGCCAGCAAGCACTTAAAAATCAGCAAAACTATTTCACGTTTAAACATCGCCTTCGTAGTGGTACTTTACGTGATGTTGAAGTCTATATTACACCGGTTCACTTTTCACAAAAAACACTTCTTTTTGCCATTGTACATGATATCACAGCTCGGAAGCAAGCTGAAGAACAATTGTTACAGGTCAATCATGACTTAACAAAACATGAACTTTTATTCAAGCAAATTTTAGATACATCCAGCGTTGCTATCTTTTTGGTTAACTTGCAAGGACAAATTATACAAGCTAACCAGTGTATGGCTGAGATGTTTTTATACTCCCTAGAAGAACTCTCCCATAAAAAAGAGTACGTCGAACTCATCCACCCTAGCGAACAAGAAGTGGGTCGCCAAAAGATGTTAGCTCTTTTGAACAGCAAAATACCCTCTGTTGATGTAGAACGTATTTATTGTAGAGCCGATGGAACAAGCTTTTGGGGAAGACTAACGGGAAAACGCTTTTATGATGACCAAGGCGTTGAACTTGGCTTAGTAGGTGTTATTGCGGATATTGATGAGCGTAAATATACACAACAGTGTGAGCAGCATCATGCAAAAATCCTACAAATGATTACATTAAAATCGCCAGTGCAAGTGATTTGTCAGTCTATTATAGAGGGAACACAAGCCATTCATAGAGAGCGTATTGCACTGAGCATTTTACTCTTTGATGAAAATCAACACCAACTTAGCCTTGGCGCCAGTTCTTCAGCACTCATGTCTTTGAGCACACAAATTGTACACACCGCACAAAACAATGCACACTTTACATGTAAATTGGTAGAGACCATTCCTGCATCTGTGGCATTGAGTACTTTGCAACAGAGTGATTGGTGGCAAGATACTATCGAAACTGCTTCTTTTAGAAGCCACTTACACTGCTCTCTTCATCCGATTATTTCTGCAACACAAACACTTTTAGGGTTTTTAATTGCTGCTTCTTTTGAGCACGAAGAGCTAACACAACGCGAACTTAAATTTATCAATGATGAGATAGATTTCGCTATTCTCGCCATTGAAAAAAATAAAGACGACATCAAACTTCAATTAGCCGCTAGTGTGTTTACGTTTGCAAGAGAGGGTATTATTATCACAGATGCTCAAGGTATTATCATAGAAGCCAATCAAGCTTTTTGCCAAACAACTGGCTACGAAAAAGAAGAAGTCATTGGTAAAAATCCTCGTGTTTTAAAATCAGGGAAGCAAGAACCTCTTTTTTATCAAACGATGTGGACAGCACTATACCATGACGGATATTGGCAAGGAGAGATTTGGAATCGACGCAAAAATGGAGAAATTTATGCTGAAATACTCACCATTAGCGCTATCAAAAATACCAACAATACTATTGAGCACTTTGTTGCACTCTTTACGGATATTACCACCATTAAGGAGCATGAAAAGCATTTAGAGCATTTGGCACAACATGACCCACTTACCAACCTACCTAATCGTATGCTCCTTGCGGATAGATTGACTCAAGCTATTGCTTACACACAACGCTATCAAACCATGTTTGCAGTTCTCTACATCGATATTGATGGATTTAAAGAAATCAATGATACCTACGGGCATACGATTGGGGATGCATTACTGGTGGAAATTTCAAAACGCATTCTCTCTTTAATGCGCAAAAACGAGACAATCGCGCGTCTTGGAGGCGATGAATTTGTTGCTTTGCTTTCCGATATCAACGATGTAAGAGACTGTGAACCCTTTCTTATACGATTGCTTGCCATCATCAACAAGCCGATTTGTATTGAAGAAAAGAGCTTACATGTCTCTGCCAGCATTGGGGTGAGTGTTTATCCCTCCGATGCGAACAGTGCGGATATGTTGATTGAAAACGCTGATCACGCGATGTATCATGCCAAGCAATCGGGGAAAAATCGCTTTTGTTTTTTTGATGACCTTCATTAAGAAAAAGGGTTTACCTCTTTCTTAAAAGTCAAAAATTTCGCTTAAAAAGCTCTCTTTCTTCTTATAGTGCGGTTTTTCATAATACCCCTCTTTGGGATATCGTTTCTCTTCTTTTTCACGGTAAGATGTTTGCGGTACATTTGATGCACTAGAACGCTCAATGATTTTATCAAGCTCGCCTCTATCAAGCCAAACACCTCGACATTGTGGACAATAATCTATCTCAACACCTTGTCTCTCAGACATGACTAAATCGACATTTTGACACACAGGACAGCGCATACCTTCTCCTTTAGAATTTTTGTGAGAAAGTATAACCTTAGAAAGTAAATAATCGTTCAATAAAATTCTTGTAAAATGAGTTCTGGAAGAACTCTACTATCGTTTACGAAAGAATATTTGTCAAAAAAAGCCTTTCAATTTCTTCTGCAGGCATTGGTTTTCCAAAAAAGTAGCCCTGAAAAAGAGCACAACCATTCTCTTGTAAATACATTAATTGTTCTTCATCTTCAACACCTTCCGCAATCACAGAAAGGTCAAAGTTATGTGCCATCTCAATGATGGTTTTAACAATCATCGCATCATTGTTATCATGGATAATATCACGTACAAAAGACTGGTCAATTTTAAGTTCATCCAAAGGTAAGCGTTTTAAATACGATAACGAAGAGTACCCCGTACCAAAGTCATCTAGTGAAAAGCGTACACCTAATGTGCGAAGTGCTTCTATTTTAGTAATGACTTCATGAATATTTTCTAAAATCAAACTTTCGGTTAATTCTAAAGTAACAGAAGAAGAGGGAATATTCATTTCATGAAAAATAGAAGAAACCGTATCATAGAATGAACCCTCTTGAAACTGTTTTGCACTGACATTAATCGCTACATGTAAAAAAAGATTGGGGTATTTTTTTCTCCACAAAGAGAGCTGTTTACACGCTTCACGTATCACCCATGCACCTAAAGGCACAATATCTCCCGTCTCTTCTGCTAGAGGGATGAATACATTAGGTGGAATCAACCCTTTACTTGGATGATTCCATCGGACCAAGGCTTCTACACCAACAATAGCATGGTGTGTATCAATTTGAGGTTGATAAAAAAGAATAAACTCCTCTTTCGATAAAGCCATCTTAAGCTCTGATTCCATCAATGTTTTATGTTCAACACTTGCTTGCATCGAAGGAGTATAGTGACATAAACGATTCCGTCCCATTTTTTTAGCATAGTACATCGCAATATCTGCTTGCTTTAACAGCGTCTCTCTACTCTTATCGTACCCATGAAATGACACAATTCCGATACTGGGGGAACAGGTGTGTTCATATCCTAAAAGAGTATACGGCTGATTGATAAGATGTTTAATACTCAGTGCAAATTTTTCACTTTGTACGTTCGTTTGTTCTTCATCAAAACTAAGCCCTTCCAACAAAACCGCAAATTCATCCCCACCAATACGTCCTAAAGTGTCACCCTCTCTTAATAAGGACTGAATACGAAGGGCAACTTGTTTTAAAAGCTCATCTCCTATATGATGTCCTTTGGTATCATTTAAAGCTTTGAAGTTATCCAAATCAATAATCATTAATGCACCATACTTATGGTGTCGCTGGCTTTGGGCGAGCGCATGGGAGAGACGGTCATTAAAAAGCTGACGATTCGGTAAATGGGTTAGTGTGTCATAAAAGGCTAGTGTATGAATTTTACTCTCAGCTCTTTTACGCTCACTGATATCTTTACCCAGAATGACAATATAGTTTTGGTTGCTAAATTGCACACACTGCAACACAAACTCTATGGGAATGGCGCCTTGCGAATTTTTAATCACCGCCTCAATAAGACAACATCCTTTAGTCTCACCTTCTTGTTCTAAAAGACGAATCTTATCCAATACTTCAAAAGGAAGCCATTGATGCAATGGGCTTTGTAATAAACTCTCCTTAGAAACTTCAAGCATTGAAAAGACTGTTGCATTCGTGTCAATAATCGTTTTTGTTTCAGACTCTACTAAAATAATAAGTTCACGCGAACGATCCAAAAGCGCATGAAATCGTTCAAGTTCTAAAATACGGTCTTGTAATTGAGGATAATAGCTTTTGCGAACTGATGTCTCCCCTAAACCTATAATTTTGAGACGTTGTTCTTCGTTAACATCAAAGGGCATGGTTTAATATCTCCTCAACTTCATTTTGAGTCGGTATTTTTGGGTTAGTGACCATACATGCATCTTTGAGTGCCATTGATGCTAAATGTGGAATACTTTGCTCATTGACCCCCAAAACACCCAAACGCTGTGTCAGTCCTAAAGAGGCTTTAAAAGTATTAATACACATCACCAATTCTTTACATGTAAGAGACGATTTCATGCCCATATGAGGCGCTATACTTTGATAACGCTCTTTCGCATACTCAAAATTATACGCAACGGCAGGGTCAAGCAAAATGGCATTGCACAGCCCATGAGGTAAATCAAGCCATCCTCCCAAAGAGTGCGCCATGGCATGAACAACGCCTAAGGAGGCATTGGAAAAGGCAAGACCTGCAAGTAAACTTGCCATCATCACAGAAGAACGTGCTTCAATATCATAGGGACGTGCTACCACCTTTGGCAAATTGTGATACAGCAATGCAATCGACTCAAGAGCGTATAAATCAGTAATACCTGAATTTGCATTGGAAACATAGGCTTCAAATGCATGTGTGAGCGCATCAAGTCCTGTGTAAATGCTTAAAGAGGCATCCATACTCAAGGTTACTTCAGGGTCAATCAACGAAACATCTGGAACGATAGACTTGCTCACAATAGCAATTTTAACTTTGCGTGTGGTGTCATTAATAATGGCAAATTGGGATACGTCAGCGGAAGTCCCTGCTGTTGTAGGAATGCAAATCAGAGGCGGTAAAGGATAGCGAATTTTATCGACGCCTTCATAGTCTAAAATTGTCCCCATGTTTGAAACGACTATACCGATGCCTTTGGCACAATCCATTGGACTGCCCCCTCCCACGGTGACAATACCATCGCATTTATGTTCACGATACATTTTGACACCTTCATGCACATTGCTATCGCGTGGATTGGGCACTATATTATCAAAAATCGTGTAGCTTATTTTTTCTTTTTCGAGTGAATCCGTAACATCTTTAACCCAACCTGCAGCCATAACCCCTTGATCACTCACCACTAAAACATTTTTAGTGCCTAAGTTTTTAGCATACTTTCCTGCCATTTTTCTCGCTTCTACACCAAAAACAAACTCTGGGGCAACGCACTTACGAAGAGAAAGCTCCATTTTTTTTAGGACCATAAGCTGCTCCTTTGCTACGATATTCTCTTTCATCGTAACACAAGAAAACTTAAACTTTTGTGCGAGATTCTAGTGCTTTTGAAAGTGAAAGCATGTCCACATTTTCAAGATGAACACCTGTTGGCACACCTTGTGCAATTTTTGTAAAGATAAGAGAGTAGGCTTTGAGTTTATCTTCGATAAATAAGATAAGTCCATCGCTTGCCATCGAAGGCGTAAATGCAAAAATAATCTCTTTAACACCTTCTTTAACCATCGCTTCAAGTTTAAAAAGAACCTCTTCTTCCAAAGAAGAAAAGACAAAATAACGTCCATCAAAGAGTTTGTGCTCTTCTAAAACAAAGATATCTTTAGCACTCTCCACAACACACAGCTTATGCGTATCACGTCTTTCATCCAAGCAGATATCACAAATCTCATGCTCGCTCAAACTGCCGCATTTTTGACACTGACGAATACTCTTAATCGCACTTTCAATCGCACTTGAGAGCTTCATCGCCCCAAAAGTATCATTTAAAACAGCATGGTACGCGAAGCGAAGCGCTGATTTTTTCCCAACAGTGGGAAGAGTTTCAAATGCTTCTACCAGTTTATTGAACTTCTCTAGTCCTCGTATCATACGACAACTCCCTTTTGCAAATCAATACAAAAACAGTGCATTCCATCACGATACGCATACGTTACATGTAAACCGTGTTGTTCAACGATATTTTTAACGATATAAAGTCCAAGACCAAGCCCACTGCCATGTGCTTTAGAGCCTGAAACAAAAGGTTGAAAATACTCTTCAATCGCCATCGTTAAAGGTTCTCCTTCATTGGCGATGCTTAAAATATTTTCGTCTAAAGAGACAATAACTTGGCGTGTCAAGGAGTGCTTGATGGCATTGTCCATCAAGTTTTTAATCGCCAATGCCATGAGTTCAAAATCAACCCTCACGAGCACATCAAAATCACTTTTAAGCACAACCTGTTCAGCCTTTTTTTTCTCATCAAGCATCAATAAATCTACCGCTTGGTCAATGACATGCAAAAGATTGTATTCTTGAATATTTAAAGCACAGTGTTTTGAAGCCAATTGCTCGATTTTTGAAAACTCAGCAATGAGCATGTCCAAACGTCCAAAAACGCCACTTAAACGCTTTTTAGCTGTTTCATCTTCTAACATCTCACTGACAATGCGCCCTTTCCCAATGGGGGTTTTAAGCTCATGCATGATGGTGCGCAAAAAAAGCTGTCTGGCATTGAGTAAGTCTCGTATCTTTTTAGCCGCCTTGTCAAATTCATTGGCGACCTCAGCAATTTCATCATTTTTATCACTTTTACACTCAATATTCAAATCGCCACTGGCAAACTTACGAATATGCGCACTGAGTGTCTTAAGAGGGGTTAAGCTTGTAAAAATAGAATAATACATGTAACCAAAAATCATCAAAGCGATAATAAAGACAATCCAAAGGTTTTCATTGAAATTTTTATAATCTTGACTTTGAAGTAATACACTTGACTCAAAATTATCAATAAACAGATAGTACCGGTCATTATACACGATAGATGAAAACCGACTCACAGGTGAGAGTTTTTGAAAAATCACCACGCCCCGCTCTAAAACAGATTCACGCAGATGCTTGCTTTCAACTTTTTTGAGACCAAAGTTATTAAAATACTCTTCAATATCGGCGGGTTGGACATTGTTTCGGTACATGACTAAAAGATAATTGACCGATTGGAGCTGACGCTGTTTCATGCTTTCCATATTTTTTTCGCTTTGATGCTCTAACAAAAGCGCAAAAAACATCACCAACAATAAAAGAGAGAGAAAGAAAATCGCACTGATTTTATTGATTAAAGAGTTGCGCATCATCCGACGAGTTTATACCCAATTCCGCGTACCGAGTGAATATACTCAGGGCTTTTAGAATCATCCCCTATTTTTGAACGCAACCTTCCGATAATGACATCCAAACTTTTAGAACCTTTGTCCTTGAGGGATTTGCAGTTATAGACTAACTGTTCACGCGAAATTGAAAAGCCATTTTGACGAATCATATAAGAGAGTATCTCATACTCAGCAGGCGTTAAACTAAGTGCTTCGCCTTTAAAAAAAATTTCATGGCGCTTCTCATCAACTAAAAAAACACTGCTTGTCGTGGCTTCTTCTGCAACAGTGGCTTTTTTATAACGACGAATCAAACTTTGAATACGTGCGTACATCTCTTTAGGATCATATGGTTTTGGGAGGTAATCATCTGCTCCAATTTGAAGCCCAATAACTTTATCGCTGATATCACTGCGTGCGGAAGAGATAATGATAGGAATATCATACTTTGCCACAATTTCTTTACACACCTCAAGCCCGTCCATCCCTGGCAAGGTGAGGTCTAAGATGAGCAAATCATACTTCTTCACCCCAGCACTTAATCCCAAATAGGGATCTTCATAATTGGTCACTTTTATATTGTATTTCGCCAAATATTCACTTAAAATCTCTGCAAATTCAGCATCGTCTTCAATCATCAAGACATTAATCATGCACTTACCTTACCCGCGTAGTTTTGATTTATTATACTCAATTTCAAACTAAGAGGATGTTAAAGCGGTGCGTATTCAAAAAACCTGAACTTTGAGGTCTAAACATAAGATTTTTTCATTATTCCCTAAAAGAAATTTTTGAGCAAAGGTTCGACACATACTCCCAGAAGCGCGCGAGATATATTTTTGACTCAGGTAATTACCTCTTTTAGACTCTTTGGTGATGTAAAAGTACTCTTTTAAGGCATGATTATCCCCATCTTGTGCGGGATAAAAAAATTCGTTAGTATCAGCACTAATAAACGTTTGTCCCTCTTGAATCCCTGTTTTTGCGTCAATACAATAAATCGCTTCAATAGGGTCTACCTCTTTTAAAAACTCATGCAAATCAATCTCTTGCGTGGTCACAATGGCATCAATAATCATCTGTGCATAGTTCTTGGCACTTTCTATCAAAAACTCTTTGTGTTGCATTGAGGTTTTAACGTATTGGGTGTGCTTTAGACCAATGCGCGCGATTTTTTCATCTAAAAGAGCTTTATCGCAAAGCGATGCACTGGGTCTTGCAAACCAAAACCCTTGAAAAAGGTCAATATCAACGCCTAAAGATTTTAAGATTTCATCTTCACTCTCAACTCCCTCTGCTAAGACGAGTGCTCCGATGTTAAAGCACATATTAGCAATGGATTTTAAAATCTCTTTGTGAATAAAGTTTTGATGCACATTGTAAACGATGGAGCGGTCTACTTTTACGATATGAGGGCGAACGGTTGAGATGCGGTCAAAGTTGGCATTACCTGCACCAAAGTCATCAAGCGCTATTAAAAAGCCTCTTTCCTTATAAAAATCACAAAACTGTTTGAGTCTATCACTATTTTGGATTTGATACTCTTTGATTTCAATCACAATATGTGAAGGAGGAATGCCTAAATCATTTGCCAGTGCACAAAACGCAAAATCATGAAAGCTAATGGACGTGTCCAAAAGATGCGATTCAAAGTTTAAAAATAAAAGCAGTTCTTTATTGGCTTCGAGAATGGGTTTAAACGTTTCAAGCGCTTTGATGCGCACATATTTGTCGAGCTCAAACGAAAGATTCTCTTTTTTGGCTTGGTCAAAGACAAAAATAGGAGAAAGAGGCTCATGGTTTTCATCAAACGCACGCATCAATGCTTCAAGCCCAATCACTTTTGCACTGCGTATCGAGATAATAGGCTGAAAATAGATACAGATGCTGTTATCTTCCATAAGTTTTGATACCACGATGTTATCCTTTAAGCAAAATAATACGGATTATAACACATGAAAACATGAAGTG
>CAYTVI010000064.1:0-11534 GCA_964441765.1 uncultured Sulfurospirillum sp. | reverse complement strand
CAAAAACGTTTTTTTAAATGGCGAATGGTTACGAGTGATTTCATTTTCGTCCTCTAACAAGTTTTGAGTTGAGTAAAAAGACAGCGACAGCGGTACTAAGAATAAGTAACAAGGAAGGAAACGCGACTTTGTAAAGCATCTCATTGCTTGCAAGTTCATAAATACGAACCGCCATCGTATCAAAATTAAACGGTCTTAACAGTAAGGTTGCAGGCAATTCTTTTGCAATATCGATGTAAAGAATTAAAAAACCGCTCATTAGATAAGGCTTCATAAGCGGTAGGTACACACGTACAAAATTTTTAAATTCGCTGCCACTAAAAATCTTGGTAGCATCATCGATACTTTTATCGATTTTACTAAAGCCATTTTCAATGGAGCCAACACTTGCCGCAAAATAGCGTGAAGCATACGCAAAGATGAGTACAAAAAGGCTTCCTCCCAAAAAGATAAAACCTAGCTTCGCATCGATAAGATTACTAAAAATAAGTACCCCAATCGCAATAACCGCACCAGGAATGGAGTAGCCTAGAATGGAGAGCTTATGAGCGATACTCCCTAAACGTGTTGGGTAAAATCGCATAAAATAAATCATGACAAAAGAAAGAGTGATGATAAGAAGCGAAGAGACAATGTTAAGGCTTAAGGTGTGGTACATATAAACAAAAGCGTCAAAATCTAAGGTAGAAATATCTAAAATAAACCAATACATCAGCACACCCGTTGGAATAAACAAGGCAAACAGAGCAATGACAAATGAGATGAAAAATGCAAACACATTAGCATAGCCAACAAGCGTAACTCTCTCAACCTTTTTCCCACTGTGGGTTGAACTGGCAAAGCGGTATTTTTGTCTAATTTTAGATTCAACAAACAAGATACTAAAAATAAACACCAGCAACACCATCGCAACATTGATGGCTCCAAGTAAATCTCCATAGCCAAACCAGTTTTTAAAAATTCCCACACTAAAGGTATCGATACCAAAGTAAACCACCGTACCATAATCACTCAGCGTTTCCATAATGGCTAAGATACTTCCAGCAAAAATGGCAGGATAAGCAAGGGGTAAATAGACTTTGAAAAAGGCTTTGGTTGAAGAGAGCTTATGCAAAGCGACCAATTCTGAGACCGTTGAGGAGATGGAGGCAAATGAAACTCGGGCTAAAATGTAGACGTACGCGTACATCGAAAGCCCAAAGATGAACATAGCGCCATAAAGGTTGAGGATATCTAAACGAAAATTGTTGCCTAGAAGCTGTGCTAAGATGCCTTTAAACTCAAAAAAACCAACATAACAGTATCCTAAGATATAGGCAGGATACGCCAGAGGAAGTAAAAAAGCGATGCCAAAAAAGCGACGTCCAAAATACTCAAAACGCGCGTTTACATACGCACTTATGGTACCTAGTAGTGTGACAAGAAAAAAAGTGCCAAGGGTCAAAAAAAGAGTGTTTAAGAAGTAGCTTTGGAGTTCTTGTGCGTTTAAAAGCCCAAAAGAAAAATCGCTTTTGAAAAGAAAATAAGCAATCAGCGCAAAGATGGGAAGGGAGATACTTAGCCCAATTAAAGGGGCTAAGTAAGGTTTAAATCTCATTTCCAGTTGGCTTTCGTAGCGACTTCAACCGCTTTTTTGTTGTATTTGCCTACTTCGCTTAGGCTCAAGGTATCTTCCTTGAATTCACCCCATGAAGCAACGGTTCCAGAAGCTTTGACGGATGGATTGACAGGGTATTCGTAGTTGGCTTCTGCAAACATTTGTTGCGCTTCGGTACTGCTTAAAAACTCGATAAGCTTAATCGCATTTTCTTTATTTTTCGCATATTTTGTTACCCCAGCACCTGAGATATTGATATGCACTCCTTTGCCTTTTTGGTCAGGGAAAAAGAGTTTAACACTTTTAGCTGTTTCCACATCACGCTCCACTTTGCTGTTCAGCATAATGCCTAAATAATAGGTATTGACAATGGCAATATCACCATCACCTGCTGCAACAGCGCTAATTTGGTCTCGGTCATTGCCTTTAGGAGCACGTGCAAAATTTTCCGTTAAACCCTTAGCAAATTCCGTTGCTTTTTCTTCACCGTGATTAGCGATGATAGAAGCAAGGAGTGACTTGTTATAAGAGTTGGTAGAGGTACGGGTCAGAATTTTACCTTTAAACTGAGGCTTAGCTAAAGAAAGATAATCACTCAAGTCATTTGGATTGATTTTTTGAGGATTATAAACAAAAATACGCGCACGTTTTGTCAAACCAAACCACTCATTTTGAGAGTCTCTTACATGTAAAGGAATATTTGCTTCCAGCGTTTTAGAGCTAATGGGTTGTAAAAGCGCTTTTTCTTTTGCTTCATAGAGGTTACCTATATCAGATGTTAGAAGGATATCCGCAGGGGTATTGGCACCTTCTAACTCTAGTTTTGAGACAAGCTCTTCTGCTTTTGCGGTGACGACATTGACTTTAATACCCGTCTTTTGTTCAAAGGTTTTAAAAAGCATTTTATCTGTGTCGTAGTGGCGGTGTGAATAGACGTTGATTTCGCTTGCCAGTAAACTAGAAGCCATAAGACTCAAGGCAAGTGTTGTTTTAATGAGACGAGAAGCTATTTTCATAACGGGAACTCCTTATAAATTATGAGAAGCATTATAGAAATAGTTTGCTTAATATATTATGATAACTGTTATTATAAAATTTTTCAATGACGATTTTTTTAGATTTAAGTGACAAGGTTATAAGTGATTTTTCGAGTTCCCATCCATCTATAAATCAATAACGATTTTCAAATTAATCAACCATTAAGTCTTTTAAGACTAATATTTCGATATTAGTTATCAATGCATATTAATATTTAAGGTGCATGGGTAGTTTTACATGTAAAGAGATAAGGAGAAGAACGGTTATGGATTTATCGCAAGTTCAAAAGAATGAAAAGGTGAAGATTGTGCGTATCAATGCGCAAACAACGCTGAAAAAACGTCTGGCATCTTTGGGTGTGAGTGTCGGTAAAGAGGTTGAAGTATTAGAGACAACAATTCAAAAAAACACCATTAAAATAGGCATAGGCTTAGGCTCCATTGCCCTTCGTTTGGATGAAGCAAAATGTGTAAATGTGGAGGCGATTCATGCATAAGATTGTGATTGCACTCGTGGGACAACCCAATGTTGGCAAAAGTCATCTCGCCAATGCCATCAGTGGCTCAAACCTCAAAATCGGAAACTTTGCAGGCGTTACCGTTGAAAAAGCCACAGCAAGACTTAGCACAGAAGATGAAACTTTAGAGTTTATCGACCTTCCAGGACTTTATTCGTTAGAAGATTTTTCTGCTGATGAAAAAGTGACGAAAGATTTTTTACTCAAAGGCGAGTACGATTTAATCGTCAATGTCGTAGATTCAACCAATTTAGACAGAAACTTGATGTTAAGTGCTCAGTTGATGGAACTGGGCAAAAAGATGGTCATTGCCCTTAATATGGACGATGAAGCGGTGAAAGAGGGCATTGCGATTGACGCAAAAACGATGAGTAAAATCATCGGTGTTCCGTGTGTAAAAGTCTCTTCTAAGACTAAAGAAAATGTTGAAACGCTCGTTGAAACCATTTTACATGTCAATAAAAATCCGCTTCAAAATCCAAAAATGGTCTATACTGACCATGTGGAAGAAGCACTTCAAGGCATTGTTAAATTCTTAGATGATAAACACTTTGCACTTCAAAACATGAGCAATCGCTCTGTCGCACTTGGATTGTTGTGGCAAAAAAAAGAGGTCTACGCACAGGTGCATGAACATCCTCTTTACATCGAACTTCAACCGATTTTAAATCACGCTTTAGGCACGGTTTATACCTACTGCGAATGCGATGATATCGAAGAGGTTATCCATCGTCAACATAGCGCCTTTGTTTCAGGATTGTGCACAGAAGTCTTACATGTAAAAAGCTCTAAAGCTCAAAACTTTACCCAAGCGATTGATAAAGTTTTGATTCATAAGCTCTTTGGGCTCCCTATTTTTATCTTTTTGATGTGGGGACTTTTCCAACTCACTTTTACGTTGGGTGAAATCCCGATGGCATGGATTGAAGAGGGCTTTGGATGGCTTGGTGAGACTTTTGGTGAAAACATCCAAAATGAAGCGCTTAAATCGCTCATCGTCGATGGTATTATCGCGGGTGTGGGTAGCGTTGTGATGTTCTTACCCAATATCATGATTTTGTTTTTAGGCATTGCGCTTTTAGAAACAACGGGTTATATGGCACGTGCAGCGTTTTTACTCGATGGTTTTTTCCATAAGTTTGGTCTTCATGGTAAAAGCTTTATCCCTCTTGTTTCTGGTTTTGGATGTTCTGTTCCTGCCTACATGGCGGCACGAACGTTAAAAAACAAAAAAGACAGACTGCTCACGATGTTTATCATCGGGTTTATGAGTTGTGGTGCAAGATTGCCTGTGTATGTGTTATTCGCGGGTGCATTTTTTGAAGAAGATGTAGCAGGTAACGTGCTCTTTGGTATCTATATCTCAGGCGCACTTTTAGGGTTGATTGCGGCTAAAGTACTTCGTGTGACAGCGTTTAAGGGCGAGGATGAGCCATTTGTTATGGAGATGCCAAAGTATCGTCTTCCAAGTTTAAAATTGTTGTGGTTCGTGGTCTATTCAAAATCAGCGATGTACATGAAAAAAGCAGGAACGTTTATTCTTATCGCTTCGATGCTCATTTGGTTTATTAGCTCATACCCTAAAAACAGTTTGATTGAAGAAGAGTATGCTACCAAAATCGAACTTTTAGAAAGCACTTTTGCACAACAAAATGAAGTGCCCAAAGAGCTTGCAGAGGAGAAAGTGGCAGAAGCCGTCATAGCTGAGGCTGGTGAAGAAGCATCTGATCCACTCGAAGAGGCAAAGGTTGCCTTAGAAAATGAGATGAATGAAAAATTGATGGAAAATACCTATCTTGGGATGCTTGGCAAGACGATAGAGCCTTTGTTTGCTCCTCTTGGATTTGATTGGAAGATGAGTGTTGCAACGCTGAGTGGTTTGGCAGCAAAAGAGGTCATCGTATCGACCTTGGGTGTTTTATACGCACTGGGTGATGAAGTTACCGAAGAAGATACCTCTTTGCGTGAGATTATTGCCAATAATATTGGCTTTCCATCCGCTATGGCGTTTATCGTCTTTGTTATGATTTACCTTCCATGCCTTGCGGCAACGGTTGTTTTTTCAAAAGAGGCACAGAGTCTAAAATACACCGCCTATTTAGTCCTCTTTACCTTTGCAACAGCTTGGGTGTTGGCGTTTATCACATATACAGTTCTTACACTACTCATTTAAAGGAGAAAATGTAAGAAAAAGTGCTTCGTCTATGATGCTATTAGTGTTGCCTTTGAATATAAATTTTAATGTCTAACCAAGAAGTGCATAACGCACTTCTTGAGTTTTTAAGGAGAAGATTTTGCTGTACGATGATGAGGTGATGGATGACCCAAAAGCTTCTGCAAAGCTCTTTGAAGAGTTTTACAGAAATTTTCAAAAACATTCTAAAAATATTGGATTGCGCGAGTCGGTGCGCAAAAAAGCTCTCATCAAAATCTTGTTTTTTGCCAAAGAGTATTTAAGTGCTGAGGAGGTTGCTTTTCGTATTCGTGAGAGCTACCAAATCAAAATCAGTCTGCCTTCTGTTTATAAAATCCTCTCAACACTCGAAGCAATAAATATTGTTACCATTTTTCTGACCTATCCTGGGAAAACGAAGAAATATAAACTCACTTCCATGTTGCATTATGACCATTTGATGTGTACCAAGTGTGGCAAAGTGATTCAATTTCACAGCGAAGAGATTGAGAAAAAACAAGCTGAAGTGTTAGAAAAATACAACTTCACAGGGCTTGGGCATACGATGGTGTTGTATGGTTTGTGTCAGGAGTGTCAAGATGCACACGATACGGAAGCATCGGATGATGTGAAAAACAAGCGCTTTAGCCTTTAAAAAGTGATAATAATTCTTAAAAAATATTCAGCGGATATTTAAAGACCACTCTTTACAATAAGTCTCATAAAGGATAATAATGACGATAAACGCACAAACGTTGGTAGATTTGGCTGCTTATTTTTCGATTGTTCACCATATCAAAGGACGTATTCGCTTGCGGGTGAGCTCAAAGATTAAAGAGCATGGTGAGCATGTGAGTATTCAAGATATAGAAGCGCTTCCAGAAAAAATTCAAGGTATTAAAAGCATCAAAATCAATAAAATTGTCGGTTCACTCACCGTTGAATATGACCCGATAATTTTCCCTCCCCGTTTGTGGGACAATTTAGTTCAGGGCAAAGAGCTTGATGAAATTGTCCAGATTCTCAACACCCTTTCAAAGGAGTTTGTATAGACCATGGAAACCATTCCCTCAACCATTAATCCACGTTCAAATGAGCCCATCTTACATCAAGTGCTTAAAATAGCTTTGGATGACGAGTTTCATGCGTATGAAGCGTATATCAGCGTGATTGAAAAATTTGGAGCGCGCACACCTTTTACCAATATCGTCGAAGCTGAACAACGCCATCAAAAAGCACTTATCGCTCTTTTTGAAGCGCATGAAGTGCCCATGATTGAAAATCGCTGGGTGGGTGCGGTGCAAGTGCCCCAGAGCCTCGAAGAAGCCTATGTGATGGGTGTAAACGCTGAAGTGGCTAATATCCAGATGTACGATACTCTGTTAGCGTACACAGGAAATTACCCTGATGTGCAAGATGTGTTTTACAGACTGCAAGCGGCGTCATACAATAACCATCTTCCCGCTTTTCAAAGCCATCTCAATCCCAATGTTCAGGTGCCATTGCCTGAAAATGCAAACCAAAATTTGGATGGGATGATAGAGCAGATGAATGAACTTAGTGCTTTGGCAGGAAAATTTACCAGTGGGCAGATGGCACAAGAAGATATTTTGAAACTCTTAAGTGGGCAAAATGCCTCTTTTTTAGTAGGTGCACTCATTGGTGCAGTGGGGGCTAGTGTGTTAGGCAAGATGACCAATCATGAAGATGAAAGTACGAAGGAGTAAGCTATGTTACCATTTATTGTAGGGGTTGCGGCAGGTGCTGCGGTTGTGTATGCGTTTGGAAATCGTAAAGAGATTCAAGAAGGCTTAGAGAAAAGCATCTCAAAAGCCAAAGATGTTGCAAAAGAGGGTATGGACAAATCCAAAGAACTTGCCTGTGATGTTAAAAAGAGTGTTGATAGCACGATAGAGTGCATCAAAACGAAAAAAAGTGCACCTAAAAAAGAGATAGAGGAAGCATAATGGCAACAACAATGTTAAATATGGGAGAACCACGCAATGTTCGTGGGCATGTGGTCAGTGGTGCGTTAGCCGCTGGTATGGTAGCAAGTGCGATGAATTATGACCGCTACCAAAAAGCAACATTGAGCAAAGAAGATGCCATCAAAAACACCCTAAAGCTAAGCGTTCAAGGTGGTATCGCTACAGGCAGTGCGATTGCGGCGGCAAATTATCTAGGGCGTGGAAGTTTGTTTGGGATGCTTAGTGCTATTAGTATTGGCATCGCGGGAATTTATGGTGTTGAAAAACTCTATGAAAAAGCTGTGTGTGCTCCAAAAACCGTTGAAATTGAAACTAAAACACCAAAAGAGGAAGAAGCCTAATGGAAAAAAATCCCTACATCAAACACAACAATGAAACGATGAATCCTTTAAATGCCATCCCCAATCAAATCATGGGGACATTTAACACCAAGCAGTTTGTCATAGGAGCGCTTATCGGTGCTGTGGGAGCATACCTTTTGACCAATGAAAAAGCACAAAAAGCACTTTTTAAAACCGTAGCGAAGGGCACACAAGCGTTTCAAGCGGGCATTGAAGAGATGAAAGAGCGTTTTGAAGATGCTAAAGCTGAACTTGCTGTAGAACAAGAATAAGAGTTTTAGATGCTTACAATGGTTCGCCTGATTCATCAAACGCCTAAGCGTTTACGCTTTACATGTAAAGATCTTTTAGGAGAGTACAACGCTCGCCAATTAGAGCATGAGCTAAAGCAACATTTAGGTGTCAGTGCCGTTAGAATCAACCCAAGAATCGGCTCAGTGGTTTTTGAAGGTGAAGCCTTAGATACGATGCTGATTCAAAATACGCTGATATCTTTAGACATTAAGCAGTATCAAACATGCCATACATTTTTGGATAGCTGTTTTGATGATACAGAAGAAGCTCCTAGTATCTCAGGTATCATGCGAGCAGGAAGCGCTTTGGTCGTGCAACCTTTTGTCCCTACCAATAATGCAAAGATGGCACTAAGTACAGCGGCAAGTTTACCACTCTTAAGAGATGGTGTAAAAGAGCTTTTCGAAGAGGGGCTAACGTCAAAAGTCTTAGAGGCCATGGCGGTTGGCGTTTCGCTTGCACGGAAAGACTATACGGCGGCAAACAGTACCAATTTGATGTTGGAAATTGGCGAGTACATCGAAGAGACGATGGTACATAAGAGTGATGATCTTATCAAAGAGCTGGCAAAACCGAGCATTGAAGAGGCATGGATTGAGGTTGAGGTCAATGGTGAGCGCACAGAAGAACGTATTCATACTTCTGAGGTCAAAATCGGTGATATTGTCATCGTAGGGGCTGGAAATACCATTCCTATTGATGGACACATCATTGATGGAACAGCCTCTATTAACCAAGTTTCGATGACAGGAGAAGCTGCGGCGGTTAAAAAAGAAAGAGGTGATCGCGTCATCTCTGGAACAGTCGTAGAATCTGGACGTATTCGTATCTGGGCAGAGCAAGTAGGCGATGATACCGCGACAGAGCGCATCAAGCACTACATCAAGAGTGCTTTGGATGAAAAATCAGCCATTGGTTTAAAAGCAACTCGTTTAGCCGATGGGCTTGTGCCTGTGACGTTGGGATTGGCAGGGGTTTCATACCTCTTAAGACGTGATATGGCAAGTGTTGCGGCGGTACTTCAAGCAGATTACTCGTGTGCTTTAAAGCTTGCAACACCGGTGGCATTTAAAAATTCTCTCTCGATTGCAGGAAAGGGCGGTATCTTAATCAAAGGAGCCAAAGCACTAGAGTCATTGGCTTCAGTGGATACGTTCATTTTTGATAAAACAGGCACGCTTACACACGGTGAGTTAGAAGTGGTGGCTATTGATTCGTTTGATGCATCGTGGAGCGAGGATGATATCTTAAACCTCACCGCGAGTGCCGAAGAGCACTACTTTCACCCCGTCGCTGAAGCCGTTGTCAAAGCAGCGCAAATGCGAGGCTTTGTGCATATGCACCATGAAGAGGTTGAGTTTATTGTCGCTCATGGTGTCAAGACGATGATTAATGGTAAAGAAGCGATTATTGGAAGCAGACACTTTTTAGAAGAAGATGAGAAGGTTTTATTTGATGCGCATGAAGCTAAAATTGAAGCGTGTTTGAGAGATGGAAGAATACTGCTTTATATTGCATATGACAAAAAACTCCTAGGTACCATCGCAATGACAGATAGAGTGAGAGAAAACACAAAAGCTTCTTTAGAAAAATTGCGTCTTTTGGGTGCTAAAGAGATTGTGATGCTCACGGGTGACGTGGAAGATAAAGCACGGGCATTAGCCGATGAATTAGGCATTGATACGGTGTATGCCAATTTATTGCCAACGGATAAATCTTCTATTGTGCAAAAGCTCAAAGAGAGTGGGAAAAAAGTAGCATTTGTAGGAGATGGGATTAATGACGCGCCTGCTCTTATGAATGCCAATGTGGGTATTAGTATGTACAAAGGTGCAGATATCGCTAAAGCAACAGCCGATATTAGTCTTTTAAAGGATGATATCGCCGCGGTGGTGGAAGCAAAAATTTTGGCCAATAAAACCATGCGACGCATTGAGAGTAACTTTAACGCAACCGTTGGTATCAATAGTATTATTTTGTTAGGAGCTGCCGCTGGTCTTTTTAGCCCTGTGGCAACGGCAGTTTTACACAATGGAACAACGATTGGTTTGTTAGTCAACTCCATGCAAAAAATTAAGATGTAGTGGTTTCAGCAAGTTCTCAGAAGAGAGGTTTTATAATTATGATAATTTGTATCATAAAAGGATTTACCCATGCCTCTTATTCCACTAGGAATTGCTGCGATTTTGACATTAGCCCTAAGCTATGAGACAGGAAAAAATGCAAAACGAAAATTTGATAAAAAAAGAGCCAAAGTCAACAAAGATTAAGTGGGATTTGGAGACAAAAAAAGAGGTTGCAAAAATCGGTATGACTGCTTCATTGGGAGTGGTTGTAGGAACTTCTTTTGCGATGGATTCAAAAATCATGAAAAATCTTCACATCGGTGCAGGCGTTGCCTTGGTTGGTTTTTCATTGTGGCACCATCTTTTGTACCAGCCTTCAAAAAGTGATGCTTCCAAAAAAATACTCAAATCGAAAAAAAAGCATATACCAAAAGAGGATGAAGAGAAGATAGATGAGATGTAAAAGCTCATTGTCTTTTTGTTTACAAACAATTAATAGTGTGTTTAAAGTAAAAGCCTATACTTTCACTACCAACACATTACCTCCTTTTTGTGTAGAAACTAACCATTTTACAAGACTTACTCAGATTGCCCGGTCTGAGTAAGTCATCTTTTTTTCAATTCTCAAGCAAACTATCTAATTTTTCAATCTCTTCTAGTGTTAATTCAAATGTAAAAATATCCAAGTCTTCTTTCAAATGTACCTGTGATGTTGAGCCAATGAGTGGAATAATACCTTTGTGCGAAACATAGCGATACATGATTTGCGCAGGGGTTTTCTTGTATCTTGACGCTAGAGTTAAAAAGAGTTCACTGCTCAAAAGATGTGGATTAGCACTCAGTGTCCAAAACGATTGATAATGAAGATGATGCTTATCACACCAAGCGCGAATTTCTCGGTCATACTCTGTTTCATTGTAGAAGCGATTTTGAAGAAATGTAGGCTTAATTATCGCATTGTGATAGAGATGTTTTAAAAGCTCTACATCATAGCAGTTACTGATGCCAAGATAGATGACCTCTTCATTGTCAACACACTCCTCCATAGCTCTCCACGCACGTAAAAGCTGAGAATAGGGAAACAAAGGAGAGTGTAAAACCCATGAATCAAGATACGTTGTTTGAAGGTTGCGTTTAGAGACTTCAAGTGAGGTGGCAATTTGCTCTTCAATTGAGGCTTTAGCATCATAAGGGATACGATTTGGGTCTTGACCATTAAGGGGTGTAAATTTGGTTTGGATAAAAAGTTCTTCTCTTTTAAAGCCTTTTGCATAAGCGCGCTCAAGTCCAAGTCCTACCAATGCTTCATCGTAGTGTTTGGGTTGGCATGCGGTATCAATTCCTCTAAAACCACATTCAAGTGCCATTTCAACAAAATCAGCAGTTTTTTCTTTTTTCCACGCTGTTCCATAGAGTAGTTTTGGTAAAGAAGCCTTTTGCATGCGCTATCTCCTCTTTAAGATTTAACAACGACTGACAATAGCAAAAGTGATGTAAAAAGTCTATTAAGATTAGTGGAT
>CAYTVI010000063.1:0-11618 GCA_964441765.1 uncultured Sulfurospirillum sp. | reverse complement strand
TTGGGCTTACACTCATTGGGTTTGTGCGAGGCGATACGATGAACGTCTACCGACACCCAAGGAGAATCCATGTCTGAGATGCAAGAGCTGATTCAAAAATACCTTAACGATAAAGGTAAACTGGATTGTTCTGATGGCTTTAAAATCGCCGCAAAGCTTAAATGCTCACCGCTTGAAGTAGGCGAATGTGCTAAAGCGATGGAGATTCGCATTGATGGTTGCGAGCTTGGACAATTTGGAAAGCTAGAAGGTGGTGTGTATGATGTGGAAGCAGAAAACCGTTTGAAACCTCTTTTAGATGCACAAAATCGCGTTACATGTAAAGCCGCACGTTCAGCTGCTGCCGGCATTGGTCTAAAAAAAATTCGAGGCACCCTTAAAGAGAAAAACTACGATGTCACCTACTGTGAGCTAGGGTGTTTTAAAGAGAAAAAACGCCCACGTTTGTACGTTAAAACCAAAACGTGGATAGAAAACAATGAAGGTGAATTGCTTTTTGGTAAAGGTAAAACAGAGATTTTAGAGCTTATTGAAGCAGAAGGCTCCATCTCCAAAGCCTCTGAAAAAATCGGGATGAATTATAAAAAAGCATGGACACACATCAAAATCTTGCAAAAAAACATCAACGATACGATGGTGCAAACCAAGCAAGGGGGCGGTGAAGATGCAGGCACAACGCTGACTCCTGTTGCAAGAGAGTTTATTGAAAACTACCGAAAACTCCAAGCAGACATCGAAAACTACGCCAATGAGCGCTTTAAAGAACTCTTCTTAAAACCGCGCAATAAAAAAGAATTCCAAGATAAATAAACATTACATGTAAAGAGAAAATCATCTTCTCTTTACACCTTTTTCTCCTTGTAAAAACAGACTTTGTTTCTCCCACTTTCTTTCGCATCGTACATCGCACTGTCTGCTTCTTTAAGCAGTGTAGATGCATCTTTATTGGCGTTGTAGCTAAAAAGAGTACATCCTAAACTCGCACCAATCGTGTAATTGCCATGTGCGAGCGCATAGGGTTTACAAAGATAGGAGAGTACTTTGTGTGCGATACTTTCTGTTTGAAGATGAGCGTAGTGATGATTGTTTCCTAGATTTTCCAGTAAGATGATAAACTCATCTCCTCCAAGTCGTGCGACTGTATCGCTTTGGCGAATACTCTCTTGGAGTCGTTTTGCAACTTGAATGAGGAGCATATCGCCAGCATCATGCCCATGCGTGTCATTGAGCTCTTTAAAATAATCAAGGTCAATAAAAATAAGAGCGGCATAGTGGTGAGATGCGAGCTGTTTGATGAATGCATTTTGAATATTTTCTAAAAGCAATACACGGTTGGCTAGATGGGTTAAAGGGTCATGATATGCCATTTCATGAATTTGCTTTTGAGCGATTTTATGGCTGGTGATATCGTTGAAATTAGCCAAGTAGTGTGTGGTAACTCCTTTTTTATTGCGAATAGCCGTGATGGTAAGGTGTTCAGCATAAATTTCGCCATTTTTACGTTTGTTCCACAGTTCTCCTTGCCAAAATCCTTTTTCATGCAGTGATTTCCACATGTGGTCGTAAAAAGCTTTATCGTGTTTCCCAGAGTTTAGAATACGAGGCGTTTTGCCTAAAATTTCTGTTTCACTATAACCTGTGATGCGTGTAAAAGCCTCGTTGACTTTAAGCACCACTTCTTTGGCATCAGTGATTAAAATCGCTTCTTGGGTTTCAAATGCAACCGCGGAGAGATGCAACTGCTCGGCTTTTTTCTGTGCGTCAATATTGATATAAACCCCTGTGAGCATCACCGGTTCATGTTCACTCGTAAATTCTATGACTTTACCCCTCACTTGTATCCATAGCCATTCATTTTTTGCGTTTTGCATACGACGTTCTATTAAAAAACTTCCCTGCGCAAGCACTTGTTCTTTGATGGATAAAAACATCGCTCCTGCATCATCTGGATGCGTAAGGGTGTAGATTTTTTCCAAAGAAGCTTCAAAGCTATAGGGCTCATACCCTAAAAGAAGGTAACATTGAGGATCCCATGTAATAGCATTGGTTTGCATATTCCATGTCCAAAGCCCTGTTTGTGTCGCTTCCATGGCAATACGAAACTGCTTGTTGTAAGCTAATTGCTCTTTTTGGCGCTCTATTTCACGGTAATAACTGACTACCAACGCAAGACCTAAAAATCCACAAAGGGTAATGAGGAGCGTACTGAGCCATAAAATCTTACTGCGTTCTTTATCCCAATACCCAAGCGCTGTTGTCTCATTCATATTGACTTCTGTGATAAAAGGAAAAATACGCGCTAAACGAAAAGCGTTCATAAGGGAGTGTTTATTTTTAGTCAGGTGTTCAAAGTGGCTCTCTCCCTCCGCTTGCGGATGAGATGGATTGTAGTGTGACATACCAATATGCAATGAGGCATCCGTTGAGAAAAGTAAAATACCATCTAGTCGCCATAAAGAGACATAGCCTTGTTCTTGAGGCAGAGAATGAATGTAGCGATAGGTTAAATAGCTAGTATTGATATTGGCGACAATAGCATATTCGTCATGGGCGAAGAAAACTTTTTTGATGACTGGCAAAAAATGAATCGCATCTGGTTCAAGAGGCATTTGAGGGGTACTGGCTTGCGCATTATCCCAGTCTCGTCCATGATGAGGTATACCTATACGCAAAAGGGGTGTTTCGCCAAATGGAATCGGCAAAAAATTCTCTGTACTCATTTTAAGACCAATATTGGGGGTATGAGAGCTTGAGAGAATAAGCCCTTCTTTGTTAATCAACGATAATGAGCGTAAGTAGGGGGCATTGTAAAGTAACTCTTCTAAAGTATGAGAGAGTGAATGCGGGGAAGTGATGTCATGGTTGAGAAGAGGAATACGATCTAGCGTATGATTGATTTGTTCTAAAATTTGAGAAAAATGCTCATCAAAGGTATGCGCATGAAGATTGGCAATATGCCGATGCGTTTGTACTGCTTCTTTACGCAAACTTGCAAGTGTGATACCAATAAAAACAACGGTAATAATGCTAATCAAAAGCGTGGCTATAAGATAACGCGTTGTTCCTTTAGGTGTGGATAAGAGGCTCATGGGATTACTTTTGAATGACGATAGGTTCTAGGTGATGTTTTTTAGCTGCGTTAAGTAGCCGACCATCTTGCTTTATAGCAGTGATAAAAGCTTCTACTCTAGCGCGCAAAGAAGGCTCATCTTTTGCGATAGCCCAACCGTAAGGCGTGATATGAAAAGGGGTGCTAGGAACAATGAGCTTTGCCCATTCGCGTTGTGCAACCATACGCATACCAAAAGGATAATCACTCATAAAAACATCTGCCCGTCCTGCTTCTACCTCTTGTTCACGCGCATGCAAGGAGTCTAAAATAAGAAGCTTTGCATGTTTTAAGCGCTCTTGCATGATGGAGACATGATACGTTCCTTTGGCAACAGCGACGATAACCCCTTCTTTATCGATGTCATCCCATGATTGGATGCGACGGTTACCTTTTGTAGCAATCGCATAGATGTCACTGGCAAGGTGGGGCGAGGTGAGGCTGAGGTGTTCTAAGCGTTGGGGAGTTTGTCCGATAGCAAACATTGCAATATCGCATTTTTGTGTTTGAATATCAGCAATCAGCGAAGCAAAAGAGCTCTCTTTAAAAGTAATGCCAACCCCTAACTCTTTTGCCAACTCTTTTGCCAAATCAACGTCTAAGCCGATTAATTCTTGGGTACGAGGTTCGATGTAGGAGATGCCATAATATTCTGGCCAAATACATACATGTAATTTTTTTCGCTCCATAATGGAAGAGAGCACATCAGCAGATAAAAAGGAACATAGACAGCTAAGGCAGAGTAGCGATAAAATCATACGAGGCATGCTGTTCACTCCTTTACATGAGTGTTATCTTGACTTATTTTAGTATAACATAAAAAGTAAAAAAAGAGGCACTTTAAAGTAGATTAGTCTGTGTGCGCACTATCTACATTTTACACAAATCGTGCTACAATAAGAGACTATACTATATAAAGGAGTCACTCATGTTTATTAAACTTAATGACAGAGTTTATCTCAATGCCAGCAGAATTACCCGTATCAAAATTGATGAAGTTCAAGACGGTATCCGTGTTCGTTTTTACGAAGGTCAAATCCAAGTGGCAAAAAGCCAAAAATTTGAGAGCGTTGCAGCTGCGCAACAATGGGTTGAAAAACTCACCAAATAATCGTGTAGGCTTACATAGCCTACAGCTTCTTTTTTTGGCCTAAGGTTTAGGCAAACTTAATTATCTTCAAAGGAATAAAATGAAAATTGATTGTTGTGGCTTGGCGTGTCCAGAGCCAGTACTCCAAACAAAAAAAGCGTTAGAAACACTCCCTAACGATACGATTTTAGAAGTCGTGGTCAACTCTGTTGCTTCGAAAGAAAATGTATTGCGCTTTGCGCAAAACGCAGGCTATGAATGCCGATTTGAAGAGCGTGAAGAGGGAAAGACGGTCATCGCTATCATCAAAGGTTTTACATGTAATGTGGAACAAGGTGATGAAAAAGAGCACTTCTTAGACAAAACACTCTTTTTGAAAAGCGATAGTGTTGGGGAGGGAGAACTAGGAGCCAAGCTTATTGTTGGGTTTTTAAAATCAACTTTAGAGCTTCCAAAACTACCTCGTCGCATTGTGTGTGTTAATCGCGCGGTGTTTCTCACAACCGCTGATGCACAAGCGCCCATTACAGAAGTGTTACAAGCCCTAGAAGCCAAAGGTGTGGAAATCTATTCATGCGGTGTGTGTTTAGAGTTTTATGGCGTCACGGATAAACTCAAAGTCGGTAAAATTGGCAATGCTTTTGGAACCGTAGAGATGCTTTTTGGCGGAGAAGGTACCATTAGTTTATAGGAAGCAAATGAATAATGAAGCGAAATTGACAAAATATGTCAAAGCCGCGGGTTGTGCTGCCAAACTGGGTCCGGGAGACCTCACAGAAGCGATTGGTGGGCTTGACTGTCGGCATGAAAATGTTTTAGTCGGTATGGATGAAAGCGATGATGCGAGTGTCTATCTTCTAGATGAAACACGTGCATTGGTTCAAACAGTTGATATCATCACCCCTGTGGTAGATGACCCGTATGTGTATGGGCAAATCGCCGCGGCCAATTCTCTAAGCGATGTCTTTGCCATGGGTGGCGTGGTCGCAACAGCTATGAATATCGTAGGGTTTGATGGCTGTCACCACCCACGCTCGGTCTTAAAAGAGATTTTAGAAGGCGGGCAGAGCAAGGTGAGGGAGTGTGGAGGTATCATCATCGGTGGGCATACCATCGAAGCGCCTGAGATGACCTATGGAATGAGTGTCACAGGGTTTGTGCACCCCAAAAAAATTTATCGCAATAACACACCCCGTGTGGGCGATGTGCTCATCTTGACCAAACCTTTAGGTATGGGTATCTTAACGACGGCTATTAAAGCCGATATGTTGGATGAAAACGTGGTTGAGAAAGTAGCGACTATTTTAGCGACACTCAATTACAAAGCATCAATGATCATGCAAAATTACGATGTGAGTGCGTGTACGGATGTCACAGGATTTGGGCTTTTTGGGCATGCGTATGAGATGAGTTTTAATCGTGTCACGATTGCGTTTGACATGAATAACATACCTATTTTAGACGAAGCTAGAGTAATGGCAGATATGGGCATTATCCCTGCTGGAGCCTATACCAATAAAGCTTATTTGAGTGACAAAGTGGAAGCAAAAATGCCCCATAAAGATGAGATTATGCTCTACGATGCGCAAACTTCAGGTGGGCTTTTAATGGCAGTTTCGCAAAAAGATGCACCAAAGTTTCTTCACCATTTGAGGGAAGAAGGCTTAGAATACAGTGCGATTATCGGGGAAGTTATCCCTTTAGCGCACAAACCATTGATTTACATGTAAGGATTTTTCCTTACATGTAAATCTTTAAAACAGCGAATTAACGACCACCTTTTCCTCCGCCATTACCGCCATTGCCACTTCCTCCACCTTTTCCGTTGCCGCCACTATTTCCTCCGCTTGAGCCAGCGTTAGCGCCACCAGCAACGCCACCCATGTTCTTTTTACCAGGGCTATTGGCAGGGGCTTGATTCATTGCAGCCGCGCGCTCATCAGGGCTTAAGGCTTGCATTTTACTTTGCATCGCAGCTTGAAAAGCGGCTCTATCTTCCGCAGGAACACTACTGCGCATCGCGGCAAGCTCGGTTGCGCTCATCGCAGAATAATCTACAGCAAATGCCATGACACTCAATGCCATGAGAGATAAAAGACTTTTTTTCATGTTGACTCCTTATGTTTTGATAGTGAAAGTATAAAAAAAAAGTGTTAGCGAAGTGTTACTTCTTTGAAAGGGGATTTTCTTCTTTGTATTGATCTAGGAATTCATCCATCAAAAACAAAACAGATTCTTTGACATCGGTTTCTATCGAAGCCGTTTCAAAGAGATCATCTTTTGTATAGCTAATGGCAATACCATGGATGGAGGATGCGCGTTTGAGCTCGACATTTTCAACGATAGAAAGTGTAACATGCACCAATGTCGTCTCTTTGATAGGATATTTTTGGATTTTGATTAAGAGATTTGAAAAGTTTTTGGTTGAAGTTTTGATGCCTACGGTGTTTAGTTTATTTTCTACCTCAGCTTTTATCATCGCTAAGGAAGGTTCGCTTACAAGCTTTTGTTTATCTAAGAGTGTTACATTGACCTCTTTGAGCGATTCAAGTGAAAATGGGGTTAAGGCAAAAAGTGAGCAGGTGCACAAGCCATAAAAAAAGAGAACAAAAAGGTATCTCATGGTCGTAACTTGCTAAAAGCATTTCTTGCTTGTCGGGAGAGTTCTAAAAAATCCCCTACGGTTTTGTAGCCAATAATTTCAAAAAATTTTGTTTCATTTTTAGGCTCAATAAAAACAATGGTAGGGACAACCATGGGTGTGAGTCCTTGCGGAAAATCATCGGTTTCTTTATCGAGAATTACAGGGATAAAGGAATCATGGACGATGGTGTTGACATCGTCTTTTTTTAAGGTTTGATGTTTGAGTTTTTGGCACCAAGGGCATGAAGCAGTGACAAAAAGGATCATCATCGGTTTGTTATGCTCTAAAGCTTTACTTTTGGCTTCTTTGTAAGAATCCATATAGCCATACTCTTGTGTAAAACGTGCATCTGAAGCACAAAGCAGTGTTGAAAAAGAGAATAAAAAAATGATAAATAATTTCATGCGCATCGTCTTTCCTTGAAATGTACAAACGTCATTTTAACACTTAATTTCTTGATATTTCGCATCTAAAAGGGCTTCTGCTTTTTTGTAAAAAGGGGTATGAAGAGAAGGGATGGTGTTGATGCGTGGGCGATATTTTTCATAAGTACTCCACACGCGATGAGCGCCACTGGCTTTGCCTAGACGAAAGAGCGCTAAAGCCGTTGCTCCGTTGATAAGCCCTTTGAGGATAAAACTCTCCTCACGTAAGGCAGGCTCTGCTTTCCATGCACGCCATGTATCTTCAAGCACTTCATGGGCTTCTACAAACGCTTCATGTTGGACAACATCTATAAACTTTTCAAATACGTCCATCACTTCTCCTTTTTACAATGATAGCATACTTTTATAAACCTTTTAACACTTGCTTAACAGATGTTTGCTATGCTTTTTCAAAAGGAGGGCAGAACTGATGGTGCGTATTTTATTGCTTGAGGATGATGCATTGTTATCGCAGACTTTACACGATTTATTGTGTGCGCAAAATTTTGCTGTTGATGTCGCGAGTGATGGAGAAGAAGCGCTAGCTTTGTGTTATGAACACCATTATGATTTGTACCTTTTCGACGTTAATGTCCCACTTTTAGGGGGCATTGATGTTTTAAAACTTTTACGAGAGAGTGGCGATAAAACACCCGCTTTTTTTGTGAGTGCACTTAGAGATATTCAAACCATCACAAAAGCGTTTGATAGTGCGTGTGATGATTATATTAAAAAGCCTTTTGAGTTTGATGAGCTCTTGGTGCGTATCAAAGCGCATATTGTTAAAAAAAATCCATTCGTATGTTATGGTACTGTGCGGTATGATTTAGCGCAGAAGAGACTTTTTTTAGAAGATAAAGAGATAGATTTGGGAAGTGTCGATAAAGAGATTTTTGATCTTTTACTTCGCAACCAAGGACAACTGATTTACAAAGAGCAGTTTTTTGATGTCATGGAAAAGCCGACCGATTTGGCGTTGCGTGTGCATATTGCAAAGTTGAAAAAGCGTTTAGGCTTACATGTCAGTAATATTAAAGGGATAGGATACCGTCTTGAAAGCCTATGAGCGTGAAGCTTTTATAAAAACCTTTGGCATTTTTTTCTTAAGCCTAGCACTTTTTGCGACATTGTTGGCTTTTTTATACGACAAAGAGCAAAAGCACATCATGGATGAGCAGATTTTGTCACAGATGCTATCATTTAGTTATCACTTTAAAGAAGAGGGCACTTTTGGCGTCGATATTGTTCCCTCCGAAGAAGGGTTTGATGAGCTTAACTTGCAGCCGTGTGATGAGGGAATGTGTGGGTATTTTAGAATCGAAAGCGCACCTCAAATGCTCTTTAAAATCAGCATAGATTTACAGCGGTATAACGAAGCGCTGTGGAGTGTGCGTACTAAAGTACTTTGGTTGTATGCTACGATTTTAATAGCTCTTTTGATATTTTCCTTTGGCTATGCGTTTTACGCACTCTATCCTTTAAAAAAAGCGCTTCATACCATGGAAGAGTTTTTAAAAGATGTTGTGCATGATTTAAACACGCCTATTACCGCAATCACACTCAATGCAAAAGCTTTATTGAAAAAAGCTCCTTTTGAAGAAGCGCAACGCATTATCTTGGGGGCTAAGTCTATTGCGGGGATTCACCACAATTTACAATTTTTACACCGTACGTTTGAGCCTTATTATGAGCGGATTGAGCTTGAATCTTTTTTACATGTAAGGGTTCAAGCGTTTGAAAAACTTTACCCGTCTTTAACCTTTCATTACGAAACGATACCGACACATGTGTATGCAGATAGTGATGCCTTGGTTCGCATACTGGATAATCTTCTCTCCAACGCATGTAAATATAACCACAAAAAAGGGCATGTCACGTTACATGTAAGTGCAATGTCTTTATGTATTGAAGATACGGGGATTGGTATTGAGCATCCTGAAAAGGTCTTTGAGCGTTATTATAAGGAGAGTAGCCGAGGGCTTGGGCTGGGATTGCATATCGTGAAAACATTGTGTGATACACAAGGCATCCAGCTTGCGTTAGAGAGTCAAAAAGGGGTAGGAACGCGTGTCTGGCTTACGTTTACAAAGGAGAAAGCATGAGAGGGGTAGCTCTTTTTTTGTGCGCACTTTGTTTTGCGTGGGGGATGGATGAAGCAGATGTTGAGCGAGATATTGCTCAAACACGTAGTGTTGAAGCATTGAGCCTTAAGATGCATGATGCACCTAAAGAGTATCGGCATCGTTACGTAGAGGCGATTAAAGCATTGGTCGCACAAGAAAATGAAGAGAAGCGAAATGCGATGCTAAATTCGCTCACAGGCAAAGGGCGTGGCGGTCACGGACAAGGCAGTGGGAGCGGAAATAGTGGAGGCAAAGGTGGCGGTAACGGAAATGGTGGCGGTGGAGGACGAGGCGGAAAATAGCCTCTTCCCACTCTATTATTCATTACCTTTTGTAAGGAGTTTTGACACTTTTTTCTTTGAGATATGCTTCAAAAGGTACTTCTCTTCCGCACATCTTTTCTAACCTTCGCAATTCATCATCACTATGGTTTGGCTCACGGTATTCATAGTATTCTAGTTTGCCTTTGGATGTTTTTACAACTTGAATGGGTTTATCGTGATGAATCGCCTCAAGCGACAAGAGAAGCTCAGAGGAAAGAGGTGCGTGGTAGTCCGCTTTGCCATAACACAAACAGCTATAGACCATATCATTGGCATACTCTTGGAGGTAAATGCCTGTCCCTCGAATCCCTGCGGTAAAAGTCTTGGTATGCACTTTTTTCTCGCCTCCTCCAAAAACAGCCATTGCTCCACCGCCTAGTAATGAAAGCGCTTTGGTGAAAACACCGTCATGTTCAAGCGCTATTTTAGTGTTAGGGCGAAGCAAAAAGGCATCTTTACCTATTTTAAAACGGCTCTCTTCATGGTCTGTTTCGATAATCAAAGCACCTTTGTACTCTTGCGCGTGCAGTGTAAAGGGCATAGTGGTGGCAAGTGTACCAAGAGCGAGGAGGGAGTCTCTGCGAGTCATTTACAATCTCCTAAAATAAAGTAAAACTATTTTAGCGCAGTAAGACTAAAAAAGGGCATTGAGTTTGTGTATAAAATCCAGTGGCTCAACGGGAATCCCTTGCACCATAAAACCAAAGTGCAAATGAGGACCCGTCACGCGTCCTGTTGCGCCACTTAAGCCAAGAAATTCCCCTTTTTTTAGCCTATCGCCTACCTTAGGAGCGATGGAGCTTAGGTGATAGTAAACGCTGTAAATGCCCTCACCATGGTCAATCACCACCGAGCCACCTGCATAGTAGCGCTCTTTGGCGATGACTACAACCCCGTCGTTACTTGCTACGATGGGCGTTCCCACAGAGGCTCTAAAATCAACCCCCGAATGGTAGCTTTGCAAGGTGTCGTTAAAAACACGTGCTGTACCGTATTCACTGGTGATAGGATTTTGTAAAGGGGAGATAAAAGGGCTATTCCAATAGCGCTTGGGTGTAAAAGTTGCGTAAAGAGCCTTGGCTTCTTCCGCTTCTGCTTTAATGCGAGAGAGCATCTCTTTAGGGGGGCTCACCTTGGAGGGCTCAACGCTGAGAACTTCTTGTGCATAGATACCTTTGGTGATGGAGAGTTTGAAGGTCTCTTTTTCATGTTGCTTTACATGTAAAAGCGTGATAGGCTCACTATGACGATACGGTACGGCGATAAGTGCTATAGCTTTGTCTTGACGAGTAGGGTGTTTGAGTAGAGGAATGGAGACACCATCTTTATAAAGAGCTTTTGTTTCGTTGGTATCAAACATTAAAAAGGTCACATGCCCATTGATAAGTTCATAGGCATGAACCTGAAATATCAGTAGGATAATGCCCCATAAAATTTTCATATTTTAAGACTTTTCAGTGCTCTGTGCTTGAAGTTTGAGTTTGGATTCTAGCCAAAACGGGGCAAAAGGGACGAGCGAACAGGCGAAGCAAAAAAGAGAAAATCTCATACTCCATGCATGGCGTTGCGATGTTTCAAACAAACTTGCTACAAACAAGATAAACAAAACCCCATGCGCCATTCCGACGTAACGCACAAACAGTGGTTCACCAAACATATATTTAAAAGGCATCGCAATAAACAACAGCGCTAAAAACGAAAGACCTTCTAAAATACTGATAAACCGCAATCGCCCAATAGGTGTTAAAATCATACCTTGTACTCCTTGTTTAAAAAGAGGATAATAGCTAAAGTTTTTAAATCTTTTTTAAATCAAGTGTAGAAGATTATGTAGTAAATGAATGGAAAAATGGCGAGAGGGTGTAGGAATCGAACCTACCGGCAAACGGTCAACCGCCCACCCA
>CAYTVI010000062.1:0-11972 GCA_964441765.1 uncultured Sulfurospirillum sp. | reverse complement strand
ATGCACAGACTAAAATGAATATTGATGCACTTCGTGCACAAGTGAATGAAATCAAGGCACATGATGCTGGTGATAATATTAAATGGAATATTGACTTTAGAACAGCGTATGATGCTGTTGACTATAAAATTGGTGCGGGTATGGCAGCAACGGGTATATATGATATGACTGCTCCTGGATTTGGTATGTTTGCTCCCGTTGGTAAATCAACAGCAGATAATGGCATTTGGACAAATAAATTAATTATGGGAATGGGCGCACAACCTGTTGATAATTTAGTCTTTAAAGGTGCGTTAGGTGTTTATAAAACCTATGGCCAAAGCAGCTTCAATACAGCTGATAACAGTATGTTTCAATCTTTTGACTGGTTTGGATCACAAAAACCAAATGATGCCACTATTCGTTTAAGAGAAGCCTATTTCTTATATTTTGGAGATATTGGTGATGTTCACTACAGTGCTTCTTTTGGACGAAGACCATCCGTTGATGGATTTATGACGAACCTAAGAGCTGATAATGCAGATCCAGCATCACCTGTAGGCCATAATATTAATATGGAATTTGATGGTGCTAGTTTCAAATTTGACTTAGACAAAATTACAGGTATCTCTGGAATGTACATTAAACTTTGCCTTGGTAGAGGTTTCTCTGATACAACTGGTACGTACTCTCAGGCTGTTACGGGCGCATTTAATCCAGCCTATGTTTCAGGTGGAGCCAATGGAAACATGGATTTAGCCGGCTTATTAATGCAATTCTATGATGATGGACAATATAAAGTTATGGCAAATGTCTTTAAGGGCTGGAATATGCTAGATATTGGAAATCACATAGTGATGGATGGCAACGCAACAAATGGAACCTACACCATGACATCTAATGGATTCCATGATGTAGGTGACATGACAGGTGCATCATTGTCATTACAAGTTAATGGTATTGGTGATGGAATCAATGATTTCTTAGATGATTCTATTTTCTTTATCTCTTATGCCTTTAGTAAAACAGATCCAAACAATGTAACGGTAAATGATATTGGTGGCTCAACTGCCGCTGCGGCTGCAATGGGTTTTGGTGGAGAAGGTATGTTAGGAAGCACAAAAGCAGAAATAGGCGATTCAGTTTACCTAGGATTCCAATTCCCTGGTTTTATGGCTGGACAAAGACTCGGTCTAGAATATAACCATGGTAGTAAATATTGGAGAAGTTATACCTATGGTGAAGATACTTTAGCGGGATCAAAACTTGCTACACGTGGTGATGCGTATGAAATTTACTATACACTGCCACTTGTCAAGAAAAATCTTACAGCACAGCTAAGCTATATTTATATGGATTATGATTATGCTGGCAGTGATACATTCTTCGGACAAACAGGTAATCCTGCTGGGATGATGGGTGTTATGCCTTATGTTACATCAGCTTCTAATATCCGCGCTTCTATTCGCTATAGATATTAATTTCTTGATTTTTTGAGAGGTCTTTAGGACCTCTCACCTACTTTATTATTCTTTGAACAATCTCTTGATAATACTTTTTGATTTCTTCATCCGCGAGTGCAATAGCAACTTTACCTTCATCGCAAAGCCCTATAATATCACTTTGAAGAGGAATTTGTCCTAACAAGGCAACACCATACGTATTGCAGAGCTGTTGCGCACCATTTTTGCCAAAAATATCATAACGCTTAAGCGTATCGGGAGCAATAAAATAGCTCATATTTTCAATAACTCCTAAAATGGGAACATGAATATCTTGAAACATGACTAGCGCCCTGGAAACATCATCGGTTGCTACTTTTTGAGGAGTGGTGACAAGAATAGCACCACTAAGGGGGAGTTCTTGTGCCATCGTCAATTGCACATCACCTGTGCCAGGAGGCATATCGATGATAAGATAGTCAAGTTCTTCCCATGCCACATCTTCTAAAAACTGTATCAGTGCACTTATCGCTACCGAACTTCTCCACACCAGCGGTGTATCATTGCGTGGTGTGGTAAGCCCTACACTCATAACTTTCACGCCAAAATTTTCACATGGAATCATTTTATTGTTGTCATTCCATGAAATGCGCTCATTTTCAATACCAAAAAGCCTTGGAATACTAGGACCATACATATCAGCATCCAAAAGACCTACATGTAACCCATGTTGCGCAAGTCCTACCGCAATATTGGCCGCAATGGTACTTTTGCCAACACCACCTTTTCCACTGCTAATAGCAATCACTTTTTTGGCATAAGGCGCTCGATTATTAGGCGTTTGGGTTGTGCCGTAGCTGATACTTCTTTTAGGATTCATGATTTATATTCCTTTTACATGTAAAATCAACTCTTGAGTGAGGCGTTGTTGTGTGCGTCTTATTTTATCTATTTGTATAGAGATAATAGTGTAGGTTGAAGAATACTCTGTTACTAAATGAAGCATAGTTTCTTTTTTATTTTCGCAGAGTTGAATGAAGTGGGTGGCTAATTCTACAATTTTCTCTTTTTTATGCGCTTGTATAAAAAGATTTTGAAGCAGTAAAGAGCGATTTTTAAAGGCTAAATCTAATTCTAAAGTCTCTCCAATAGAAACAATTTCATGTGTATTTATGTAGCAACCACAGTGTATTAAGGAAAGTAGGTGTTTTTCAAGTGAATGGTGCATACATCAGCCTTTATGATAATGGGTGCTAGAGATAACATTACGTACCGTATAAGTTACATAGATGTAACAAATTAATAGTATTTATAACATTTTACATTTCGTTAAGTAAAAGCGTACTAAAATCGACTAAATAACTGTGGTTTAAATCAAACTTTTAGTTTGGTCTTGGAAAGCCACAAAAAAGGAGCTTTCATGGTATGGTTAAGGGTCTTGGTTATAAGTGCGATGATGCTAAACTGGCTTTATGCGAGTCAAAAAGACATTTTGATTTCAGCGGATGAAGCCGTAAAGCTCATTGGTAAAGAAAAAGTGATGTTCGTTACGGGCGATGACGAAGATATCTTTAAAACAGGGCATATAAAAGGTTCTGTTGAGATGTATGCGCACCATTTACATCATTCAACGATTACAGGCAAAATGGAGTGTGCTCCTTTGTTTATGTGTAAAGAAGAAGCAGAAACATACATTGGCAGTAAAGGTATTGACAATGAAACATTGGTCATTGCCTATGATGATTTTAAAGGCCCTAATGCCACGGGCGTGTATGCGTTTTTTAAAAGCTTTGGGCATGAGAAGATTAAAATTTTAAATGGCGGACGTGCTGCGATGATGGCGATTGACCCTGAGCAAAAAATCTACGATGCTATTAAAGAAAATATAAAATCTGCAAAAGAAAATAAAGAACTTCTTGCCAAACTCAACACCGAATTAAAAGCCCAAGAAAAGAAGCTTTTAGTGCAACGAGGTGAAGGTGAGAAAATTTCTCCTAAAAAATACACGATTGATTTGAACAAAGTCAATTATGACTATATCGCGGGTAAAGACGAGATGCTTAAAGCGGTTGAAGATATTTTAGCCAAAGGTCAAAAATCGAACTATGCCATTATTGATTCAAGAGGGTTTGAAGAGATTATGGGAGAGCGAAAACTTGATAATGCAGCACGTGGTGGTCATATGCCAGGGGCTAAATTTATCGAATGGAAAAATGTAACAGATTTTGAAAAAAAGCTCTCTTTTCAAGAACTTGGCAAGATACAAAAAGTCTTTGAACAAAATGGTATTACTAAGGACAAAACAATCTATGCTTATTGCCATGTTGGAGCGGGGCGAAGTTCGCACATCATTACCGCTTTGGAACTTTTAGGTTACCAAAATGTTAAAGTCTATACGGGCAGTTGGGATGAATGGGCAAACGATATGAACTTACCGATACGAAGATAAGGGGGCAAAATGTTACATGTAAATCGTAGAGATTTTTTAAAAATATCCAGTGCAACTGCGGCGATGCTCGCAAGCGAAGGGCATGCTTTTGCAAAAACGGGTGTAACAAAAATCGAAAATGCAAAAGAGAATTATCCCAACAGCAGTTATACAGAAGAGATGTACCGCAATGAGTTTGGTTTTACCTATGGTAAAAAAGAGGAGCATGGTTTTGCGTACCACTGTGTCAATTGTCAAGGCAATTGTTCTTGGGAAATTTGGTCAAATAATGGTGTAGTGACCCGTGAAAATCAATCCTCTCGTTACCCGATGATTAACGCTAAAATTCCTGACTTTAATCCACGAGGCTGCAATAAGGGTGTGCAACACTCTCAAATCATGTATGAGAAAGATAGATTGCTTTATCCGATGAAGCGTATGGGGAAACGAGGAGAGGGCAAATGGAAGCGCATCTCTTGGGATGAAGCTTCTACCGAAGTCGCTCAAAATATTTGGAATGTTATGACGGATCCTAAAAAAGGGCCAGGGAAATTGATGGTGCACGCAGGAACGGGACTTTTAACCGAGGGCAGACGTGGAGCGCCACTTCGTTTTTCAACGCAACTAGGAGCAGTGAGAATTTATCCTGCTTCATACCTTGGCGATATGTTTAGCGGTGCGGCAATTGCCTATGGTGAGGGAAATCTTGGATGTACGTATGACTTTATGTACACGGTCAATACGGCTGTTTTTTGGGGAGGAAATCCCTCTGTCTCACGTATTCCTGATGCGCACTTTGTGTGGGAGGGAAAATACAATGGGGCTAAGGTCATCGTTATCACGCCAGAGTTTAACGCCTCAGCCCGTGCGGCAGACTTGTGGATACCTATCAAAGCAGGAAGCGATAATATCTTGGCAATGAGCGTGATTTATGAAATTTTAAATCAAAAAATGTTCAAACCAGGCTTTATGAAAACCTTTACAGATTTGCCATTTTTGGTACGTACCGATACCAAAAAAATGCTTCGTCGCTTGGATATGGAAAAAGCCAAAGATGACAAAGAGCATCATCGTTTCGAGGAGGAGTTTTACGCATGGAATGCTAAAACGAATCAGCCTGTATTGATGCCAGGGTGTGAGGGAAGTGAGCAAAAAACCCTACGACTAGGTGACTTTGGTATAGAGCCTTTATTGGAGGGTTCATTTGAAGTGACACTTTTGAGTGGTGAAAAAGTAAAAGTAACCACGGTTTTTGAGATGCTCAAACGCTCTACCGCCCGCTTTAGCCCAGAAGCAACGCAAAAAGAGACAGGCGTTCATCCAGATACTGTTCGCCAGCTTGCACGCGATATTGCATTACCAAAAGTGATTGAGATTACCACTGGATTTAGTCTCAATAAATATTTTAACGGCATGATGTCTATTTGGAATATCGCATCTATTTGTGGTTTGACGGGTCGTATGGGACCTTACGGTGGGCTCAACACCGAAAACGAGTTTCAGCTCAGTGGCTTAGAAGCACTGAGTGGTTTTGCGGGTAAATACACCGCTCGTTTTGGTTCAGGGTTTGTGGGTGAGTTTATCTTGGGCGATGGCATGAAAACCTTTGATAAATATTTTAACGATGCGGATGTTCGAAGAGCGCAAAATGGTATGAGCAAAGAGGAGTATATGAAAGTTGTTTCATTACTTCTTGAAAAAGGAAAAGATGGTAAAGAAAAAGGGGTAAAGCCTCACTGGACACCTGAAGTTGCACTCATTGTAGCGGATGCGAAATTTAGACGTAATAAAGGCAGTGATTATAAAGAAGCCTTTTTGAAAAAGACGAAGTATTTTGCTTATGTGGACACACGGATGAGTGAAGCGGCTGTGTTTGCTGATATTTTACTACCAGCCAAAAGCCATTATGAAGTGTGGGATATCCGATCAAGTCCAGGATATCATCGTTTTACCAACTTAGCACAGCCTGCAAAAGGCTTAAAACCTGTGGGCGAAGCGATGGATGAGTGGAGTATGTTTGCACTGATTGCTAAGAAGCTTGAAGAGATAGCCAATAAGCCAGAAAACAAAGAAAAAGCCAAAGTCAAAGACGATAAACGTTACGCAAAAGAGGGTTTTCATGACCTAAGCATCGCTTATAAGGAGTTTACCAATACCGATGAAGAGAGTATGTCGGAGATGGAGCCCAAATTAGGAACTGATAAACAAGCCGTAGAAGCCGCTCTTGCTAATTGTGAGCAGTATGAGCCTTGGACGATTGAGAAGATGTACCAAAGTGGAGGCTTCTTACAGCTTAATGAAAAAGCGGCAAAAACATCCCCCTTGTATGCTGATAGACCTTTTAATTCCAATGAAGACCATTTGTATAAATTTATGCGTCTTGAAACACTCAGTGGTCGTCAAACGTTTTATGTTGACCATGATATCTACATCAAAATGGGCGCACAGACCAATACGGGTATGCAAGGCATTCGCCCTGATACCAAAGCACATCCATTTGTCATGATGACGCCACATGCAAGGTGGAGTATTCACTCTAACTACAAAGCAAGCCGTACGCTACTTCGTTTGCAACGAGGGATGCCAGCGATTCAGGTGAACCGTGAAGTTGCAAAGCTTAAAGGGGTCAAAGACGGCGAGCAGATTCGTATCTTTAACCAAATCGGTGAGTTTTATGCCATGGCAAAACTAAGCTCCTCCTGTCCGCCTGATGGCTTAGTCTTAGAACACGGTTGGGAACCTTACATGTACAAAATGAAAAAAGGGCACAATGAAGTGGTACCAACTGCGCTGAACTTGCTTGAGATGGCAGATGGTTGGGGACATCTGAAATTTGGTGGTCTTTGGGATGGAAATCAATACGCCTACGATGGGGCAGTCAATTTTGAAAAGGCAAGGGGGTAGGTCATGTCACAACGTCAATTAGCTATGGTGATGGATTTAAATAAATGTATTGGCTGTCAGACCTGTACCGTTGCTTGTAAAACCCAATGGACAAACCGCAATGGTCGTGAATACATGTACTGGAACAATGTCGAAACCTATCCTGGTGAGGGCTACCCTAAAAAATGGATGGAGTTGGGTGGTGGTTTTGATGCGGCGGGTGATTTGAAAGCAGGTGTGGTACCGAGCATTCAAAATGAGTATGGCGTGCCTTGGGATTATAATTTTGAAGGACTTGCCAAAGGCGAACAACTCAAACCCGATACTCATCCAACATGGGGTCCCAACTGGGATGAAGATGAGGGTGCAGGGGATTTCCCAAACGATAACTACTTTTTTTATATTCCTCGTATCTGCAACCACTGTAGCAATCCTGGGTGTTTGAGTGCGTGTCCAAGAGACGCTATCTTTAAGCGCGACCAAGATGGCGTTGTTTTGGTGGATTTGGATAGGTGTCAAGGGTATCGCTACTGTATCGCAGGGTGTCCGTATAAAAAAATCTACTTTAACCCTAGAATTTCTAAAAGTGAAAAGTGTATTCTCTGTTTTCCACGTATTGAAAAAGGCTTACCACCTGCTTGTGCGCAACAGTGTGTCGGGCGTATTCGCTTTGTGGGCTTTTTGGATGATGAAGAGGGACAAGTGCATAAATTGGTGAAAAAGTACAAAGTTGCCCTTCCACTAAGAGCGGATTATGGTACGGTGCCCAATGTTTATTATGTGCCACCCACAGAAGCGCCCCCGAAATTTGATGCCAATGGCAAAATCATCGAGGGAAGTCAGCGTGTGCCTATGGCAGAGCTTGAGAAGCTTTTTGGTAAAGAGGTGCATGAGGCAACCGGCATCTTAAAAGATGAGATGAAAAAGCGCAAAGAAACAGGCGTGAGTGAATTGATGGATTTACTCATTGCATATAAACACGATGATATGTTCAGACTGGACAATCAGTACTACGCTGATGTTGCCAAAGCAAAAGGACTTACACCTTCAAAGCCGATTGATGAGCGTTATGTGAGTGGTAAATTTACCCAAAAAATGAAGTTTTTCACAAAGGCGGTGCGCTCATGAAAACATGGAAAAGTTTAACATTAAGCCTAGCACTTTTGGGTGCGAGTTCTGTGATGGCACAGTCGTTGGAAGTCTTACATGTAAAAGAAGATATCTCTAAAATTGGGCTTAACTCAGCCCTTTGGCAAAAAGCAAAAGCGGGTACGGTGGAAGCTTACCCACAAACCACCATTGAGATGAATGATGCAAAACTGATGCATGAAAATGCCAATAACAAAGCCAAAAAAGTGCGTGTAAAAACGATTCAAAATGGTGAATATGTGGCATTTTTAGTGCAGTGGAAAGATGCAACGAAGAGCATCCAAGAAGGCTATACTTCTGATGTGTACGGCGATGGTTTTGCGGTACAACTTCCTACAACACTCGATAAACTCCCTTACATTGGTATGGGAAGTGATGGGCGTGCGGTGATTGTGCATTTGCAAAAAGCAACGGGTAAAACCTATGAGCCCAACAACAATAAAGATGTTTACCACCAGCTTAACAGCTCCAATCAAAATGCTTTTGCAGGCGATTTAGCCACCTACAAAGCAAACGTTGGTGCACAAGGGAATGGAGATTATCAAAAAGTGTTCATTGCGGAAGGATTTCGCTCAACGACGCAAATTCGTGACACTTCTGAAGCCTCTAGGATGGAGATGAGGTATGAGAACGGGACATGGAATGGACTGCTGGTGCGCAAGCTCAAAAGTGAGCATTTAGACCTCTCAAAAAAAAGTTTCCCTGTAGCCTTTGCTTTTTGGGATGGCAGTAAAAAAAATCGTGATGGTTCCAAATTGCTTACCTCTTGGATTGGCGTAGGTGCTCAAAAGCTTATCAGTTTGGACGAGCTTAGCGGTGGAGATATTAAAAATGGCGAAACCATTATGCTAGAAAATTGTGCGGCGTGCCACCAGTATAAAGCGGTTAAAAATGCCCCCAACTATATGGCGCCAGAGTTGTCTAACATCGGAGGCTACTCCAATGCAAGCTATTTACTAGAATCCATCGTTGACCCAAGTGCGGTGGTCGTACCTGGCTACAACACAACAGCTCATCCAAATTTTCCATGGTACAGCGTGGATAAAGGTGTGAGAAGTTCTACTATGCCACCTTTTTCACACTTAGATGAAAAGAGCTTAAAAGATTTGGTAGCGTATCTAAAAACCCTCAAAGCGGAGGTCGAAAAATGAAAAAGTGGATAGTCCTTTTAAGTGCATTGATAGTGACATCGTATGCGGCAGAGATTGAGAAAAAAGGGTTTTTAACCAGTAAATGGTGTGCGCAAAACGGTTATTTTTCAGATTGTCGCTTGGAAAGCATGGTGTGTGGGAGTGGGGATTGTTTTAAGTCGTGGGAATTTGGAGACAAGGTCGTGGATGATTTGGTGCTGTTTGTGCATGCAGAGAATAAAATCTATGACATCGACTACAAACATATTCCTCGGTACACATTGGACGAGCCGATGAACCGCAATGAAGTCACCATCATCGGTGAATTGCAAGGCGATACCTTAATCGCCAAAAGTTTTAAAGCACCACCGCCACCAACCAAGAGCTTTTTCAAGGGATGTTTATAGTGAACGAACGTGCACAGATGTATGCTTTTTTATCGAGGATGTTTAGCGATATCCTCGATAAAAAGCTTTTAACGCAACTAAGAGACGATAAAAATATCGTTGAATTGGTGCTTCAAGAGCAGCAGACAGCGTGGTTTTATGAAAGCTCACTCGAAGAGCTTGAAGAGGCGTTAAATGTTGATTTTACTTCGCTTTTTCTGATGAACTCGATGCCCATAGAATCTTCCGTCTTAGACGATAAAGAAGAGGTGTTAGTAGGGCTTCAAAACCCTGTAATGCAGTTTTACTTTGACCATGGGTATGAATTGCATCTGTCTTCTTCGAAGCAACATGCACCTGATCATATCAGTTTGGAGTTTGCTTTCATGCAAAATGCTGTGCTTAAAAATGAGCGTGCGGTGCAAAAGGCTTTTTTAGAAAAGCATCTTTTGGCATGGGTTCCAGCCTATCTTTTGGGCATTGAGAGTATGGCGCATACCCCTTTTTACAAAGGGCTATGCCGTTTGGGTGCGGAGTTTGTGATGGCAGATTTTGAGAGCTTATGCTAGATAGAAGTCTTTATACAGAACATGTGGGAGCTTTTAGCTTTGATAGGCTGGCATGCCTACGCAATGCGTACGCAAAAAATGATTGTAGACTTTGTATCGACGTGTGTGTGCATGATGCTTTTATCTTTGAAGAGGGAAAGTTACATGTAAGCGCTTTGTCGTGTACGCAATGTGGTGCATGCATCGGTGGGTGTCCAAGTCATGCGCTTTCGTTGTATGGGTTTTCAGTTGATACGGTGCTTGAAAAACTCAAACGTGAAGAAAACTATGTTTTTACATGTAAAGATTCCTTACCTTGTTTGGGAGCGCTTAGTGTGGAGGCATGGAGTGTTTTGTTGCTTGAGGGAGGAAGAGAGATGACATGTCATCTCTCGTTATGTGAGGGGTGCTCACTTAATGATAAAAAAGGAATCTCTGCACATATTATGAAACGCATAGAAGAAGCAAATGCTTTGGTTAGCCTACTTGGACGCACTCAGAAGATTGTGATTTTGCAGGAAGACAATCCAACGCATAGCTCACGAAGGTCTTTTTTCAAAACCTTGATAGCACCCGCTAAAGTTATTTTACCAGAACCTGCCATACCACTGAAACGTCTCAAAAAAGCACTTAAAGCTTCTTTAACGAAGGAGCAAATCATTGCGAAGCGTTTTTCCTTTATACACCAAAAAAGCATTACCCTCACGTGCGATAATTGCAAAGAATGTGTGCAATTTTGTCCCACTCAAGCGCTGAGTTATGATGCTCAGTACACGAAGATTTTATTTCAGATGGGCAAATGCATCGGTTGCTCTATCTGTGAAGCTATCTGTAAAAAAGAGGCAATTAGCTCTTTGGATGCTCCTTTTGACATTGTCCATTTTGCTTATGATAGAGCTTGTGTGCTTATTGAGCATGATGTACAGGTATGTCTTACATGTAAATGTGCTTTTTCTTATAAAGGTGGTCAAAAAGTTTGCGAACGCTGTGCTTCGTTTGAAAAAGAGCATGCAGAACTTTTTGTTTTAGCGTCTCAAAGCGAATGAACAGCCAATGTTTGCTAGGCTGTTTAAAAGCAAAAGGAGTTTATATGCGACATGTCATCATCGCTTTAGGGATGTTCTTTTTAGTAGGATGTTCAAGCCTTAGCAAAGAAAAGTACGATAAAATCGAAATGGGCATGAGCTATTCACGTGTCAGTGAAATTTTGGGAAAAGCCAACCACTGTGATGCACTCGCGGGTGTGAGTGATTGTATTTGGGGTGATGAGCAACGCTATATTAAAGTTAAATTTGTCGCTGACAAAGTTATTTTTATGCACTCTCAAGGGTTAAAATAGCACGTTAACATGTAAAAATAGGTATGAAATTTAAAAAAAGAAGAAAATCTCTTGACATTAGTACTAATTAGTAATATAATGTTGGCAGGAGAAAACAAATGAAACTAAGAAATGACGTTAAGAGTTATGGTGAACGCACCGATAAGAGTATGCAAACGTGGATACAGATTGTAAGAGCTTTTACTAAAATCCGTACCAAAGAGCTGAAATACATCACTGCGTGTGGTCTAACGATGAATCAGTTTGAAGTTTTAGAAGTGCTCTACCACAGAGGTGACTTACAAGTAGGAGCGATTACAAAGCTCATTATGAGTACCCCTGGAAATGTCACCGTGGTGGTGAAAAATCTCACACGAGATGGCTTGGTGCAAACCTTACCTTCAAGTGAAGATGCTCGTGTACGCGTTGTGAGTATTACCGAAAAAGGCAAAGAGCTTATTGGAGGAATGTTTACACAGCATGCTAGCAATCTTAAGAGTTACTTTGACGTGTTTAGTGATGAAGAAATGGTGGTCGCTTACGACTTATTACGGAAATTGCATAAGGCGCAATAAAATATAGACACTCTTTAGGCAAAGCCCAAAGAGTTACGCTAGCCGCTGTGGCACTAAAGCTTGCCTTAAAAGGCAGAGTTTAATGCCTAAAAATTACTAATTAGTAAAAAAGGAAACACAATGAAAATTAAAAC
>CAYTVI010000061.1:0-12107 GCA_964441765.1 uncultured Sulfurospirillum sp. | reverse complement strand
ATAAAAAGTGGCACAGAGATTTGTGGAAGATAAATCCCAGCATTTAAAAACAAGAAGACTAAAAAGCGCTCAGAGCTTGTGAAAAACGATGCCATCTCATATTTTGAAAACAAAAACTCGATTTGGTCTGCCACACGTTTTGGATTTTTCGTACGAAAACTTTGATCCATAAGTTCTATCAAAAAAACTTTGTCTTTTGGATGTGAGAGCATTTTATTCATCTTCACATGAAACTTCCTGTCAAAATCGCTCACCAATTCACTGGCTCTATTTTGCCACTTCTCTGCTAGTGCTATAGCTCTGTTCATTACGACTTCGTTTTGTAGCATTTTCTTTTCTCCTCTTGAGTTTTTTAATTTTAATTTAGTAGTACCAAAAGTAGTACTTTTTTTGACATATAAAAATTGACCAAAAAAAACCGCCTGCCAAAACGGCAGACGGCGTTACATGTAAATCTATTTTTTCTTACCCAAATACGCTTCTTGAATCACTTCTGAATTCAATAGCTCTTCGCTACTTCCCGTATGGGTAATCTTTCCAAGCTCCAAAACATAGCCTCTGTCAGCCAGTTTCAAAGCCGCTTTTGCATTTTGTTCTACCAATAAAACAGTTACGCCTGAAGAGGCAATTTGTTTGATGGCTTTAAAAATGACTTTGACCAAAACAGGTGCAAGACCAAGACTTGGCTCATCCAAAATGAGTAGCTTTGGCTTACTCATAATCGCTCGACCTATCGCTAACATCTGCTGTTCACCCCCACTGAGTGTTCCTGCAAGCTGCTTTTGACGCTCTTTTAAACGTGGCAATATCTCATAAATCCACTCTAGTGTTTTCGTATCGTATTTTTTAAGCGTATACGCACCCATCATCAAGTTTTCCTCAACGCTGAGTGTCCCAAAAACACGACGGCCCTCAGGAGAGTGACTCATGCCTAAAGAGACGATTTCATGGGCTGGAAGTTGCGTGATAGCATTGCCATCAAAAACAATTTCTCCCGAAATCGGTTTTAAAAGTCCACTGATGGTGCGAAGTGTGGTTGTCTTCCCCGCTCCATTAGCACCAAGGATGGTGACAACTTCGCCACGATTGACATACAAATCAATCCCTTTAATGGCGTTAATCGCTCCATAGCTTACATGTAAATCTTTGACTTCAAGGAGTCGCTCACTCTTACTCATGTTCATCCTCCTCGTCACTTCCAATGTAGGCTTCCACAACCACAGGGTCATCTTGAACGAAGCTTGGAACACCTTCGCTGATTTTTGCACCAAAATTAATGACCGTGATGTATTCGCTCAGACTCATGACCATCTCCATGTCATGCTCAATCATCATGATGGTCACACCCATCGCTTGGATTTTGCGAATGGTTTGGGTGAGCTCTAAGGTCTCATTTTCATTAAGACCTGCCGCTGGTTCATCTAAAATCAACAATTCTGGCTCTGCCGCCAAAGCGCGCGCCATCTCAATACGTCGTTGAACTCCGTATGACAAGTCACCTGCGGGCGTTGTGGCATACTGACTTAGGTTGAAAAACTCCATGAGCTCTCCTACTTTAAGCCAATTTTCTTTTTCATCTTTATAGTACGCAGGCGTTGGAATGACCCCGTTGTACCATTTTTGTTTAGACTTGATGTGACGTCCTGACATAATGTTTTCTGCCACACTCATCTCAGAGAAAAGTCGAATGGTCTGGAAGGTTCGCAAAATGCCAAGCTCTGCAATTTTAAAAGGAGTGGTTCCTTTAATCTCTTTGCCTTTCCACAAAATTTGCCCCATCTCTGGGGTATAAATACCGGTGATACAGTTAAACAAAGTCGTCTTTCCCGCACCATTGGGTCCAATGATGCCGTATATCTGACCTTTTTTCACTTTCATGGACAAATCGTTGATGGCAACAAGCCCATGAAACATCTTAGTCACGTTTTTGATTTCAAGGATGTATTCGCTCATTTGACATCCTTTTTAAGAAAACTTGGAATATTGCCAAATTGTACTGGCCAAATGCCACGAGGGCGTAGTATCATCGTTAAAATCATGGCAATTCCAAAGACCAAGTAACGCGCTGTTTCAAACTCACGAAATACTTCAGGTAAAACAAACATGATAAACGTTCCAATTAAAACACCAGGAAGTGAGGCTGAACCACCCACTAAAACAATGGTAAAGAACATAATGGACTGCGTGACATCAAAGGCTTCAGGGCTGACGGCTGAGTATTGAACTGAGAACATACTCCCCGCCGCCCCAGCGATACCTGCACCAATAACAAACGCATAGAGTTTGTAGTAGCGCACACTTATTCCCATACTTTGCGCGGCAATTTCGTCTTTGTTGATATAAAACATCGCTCGACCAAATTTACTTCTATCGAGAGTCCGCATGATGAAAAGTGTAATACCTAAAAGGATAAACGCCATATAATACATATGCACTTGTGAGGCAAACTCAAATCCAAAGGCCTTTATCACATCGATACCAAAAATGCCATTGGGACCACCGGTGAGACCGAACACATCGTTTTCCAAAACTTGGATAAAGATGATGTTAAACCCAATGGTTGCTACCAAAAGATAATCGCCCCTAAGATGAATAATCGGCCCTGCGAGTACAAAGGCAAAAAACATAGGAATTAAAACCGCTGGTGCCCATGATGCTAAGATAGGAAGACCAAAATGGACGTTCATAATAGCCGTTGTGTATGCACCTAAGCCAAAGAACATCGCATGCCCCATATGAAAAACACCCGCACGTCCTAAGATAATATCTTGTGAAAATGCCACACACGAAAAAACCAAAAAGGTCGTACCTACCGCCAACCATGCCGAATCCACAAAAAATGGATAAACAGCTGAGCCCAAAAGTAGCACTAAGGCTATGATACTTGTTTTATTCATCACACTTTCTCCGCTACTTTTTCACCAAGGATGCCCGTTGGTCTAAAGACTAAAATGACAATCAAAAGAACAAAGGTAAAGGTCTCTGCCCATTGGCTTGAGATGTACCCTGTAATCATGGCATTGAACATTCCAAGCATAAGACCCCCTAGCATCGCACCTGGTATATTACCGATACCTCCCATAATCGCGGCAACAAAGGCATTAAGCCCGTACATCCAGCCCATATCAAAGGTCACGCCTCGATAATACACACCGATAAACAATCCCGCAACCGCACCTAAGGCAGAGCCTATAATGAAGATAACCATAATGATACGATTGACATTAATTCCCATGAGCTTTGCCGCGTCTTGGTCAATCGCAACGGCGCGAATGGCTGTGCCTATTTTGGTACGGTTAATGAAAAAATAAAGCCCAACCATAAGAATGGACGAGAGCCCTAAAATCATCACTTGGGTAAAAGTAATGACCACGCCCCCAAAAGACCAAAGGGTTGATGGAAAGATATTGGAGGGGAATATTTTCATGTTGGGTCCCCAAATGAGCATCACCGCATTTTGAATGACCAAACCCGCTCCCAAAGCTGAAACCACCGCACTTAAACGTGGTGCCGTTCGTAAAGGCCTATACGCTAGGCGTTCAAGAAGAACACCAACCATCGCCACAATCGCTGCGGTAAAGACAAACACCGTAATCACCGCAACAAGTGATGTAATGTTCTCTCCAAAAATCTGGGTGTACACAGTTAATCCCACAAAGGCTGACATCGCAACCAAATCACCGTGTGCAAAGTTAATGAGGCGCATAACGCCATACACCATCGTATACCCAAGGGCTACAAGTGCGTACAAACTTCCGATGGTCAAACCGTTGACCATTTGTTGTATAAAAATATCCATAAAAATCCCTTCTGAAATAGACCAAACGTCGAATACGTCTGGTCTATTTATTTTTACATGTAACTATTTTGTAGGATAAACAATTTTATATTTATTGTCTGCTTGAACTTCATAGGTCATGTAACCTGCCCCAATTCTTTCACCATCTTCTCTAAAGGTGACAGGACCAGTAATTCCTGGGAAATCTTTCATTTTGTGCATTGCATCAGAAATGGCTTTCGTATCTTCGGTTTTGAGTTGCTCCATCGTATGTAAAATGGCTCTTAGTCCATCCACGTTCATCAAAGCCCAAACAGATGATGGCATTGCGTTAAATTTAGCTTTATAATCTGCCAAAAATTGCTTTGCAATATCATATGGCAAGATATCCGGTGTTGGAACGTTGATAAGATAAGCGCCTTTTGCACTCGCACCTGCTAGTTTCATAAAGTCTGGATTGTCGTTTGAGTCACCTCCTACGAAATCTGCTTTAATACCAAGTTGTTCTTGTTGCGCACGAAGTAAGCCACCATCAGTGTAATACCCACCAAAGAAGATAACATCTGGTTCCATCGACTTGATTTTTGTGAGCGTTGCGGTAAAGTTTTGTGTGCCTGCTTTGATTTTGCCTTCATAAATGACATTAGCATTTTTTGCTTTTAAGGCTTTCATCGTCGCTGCGGCTAAGTCTGTTGAGTAGCTTGAGTAGTCTGAGAGAACCACGATTTTTTTGTATTTTTTTGCATCAACAAAGTATTCGGCGATAAAATCAGCTTCTGCTGAATTGGGGAATGAGTTTCTGAAAAATGTCCAGTATTTGTGCTTGGTAAGTGAATCGCTTGTACCATCACTGGTTTGAAGAACACCCGCTCTGAAATAGGTTGTTTGTGCCGCTTCTGTGGCACCTGAGGTGTAAGAACCAATAACCGCTTTAACACCTTCATTAACCAATTTTTTCGCACAAATCGCTGCTTGTTGTGCTGTACCTTGGTCATCACATGTGACGACTTCGATTTTTTTGCCCAAAACGCCACCTTTGGCATTGTACTGATCCACGATGAGTTTTACACCGTTGTTAATACTTTGACCCTCATTCGCATACTCACCCGTAATTGGAGCTTGAACACCAATCTTAATCACATCAGCAGCCACTGAGGCTGAAACAAGGGCAGAACATACCGCTAAAGAAGCAGCAAATTTTGGAAACATCTTCATTCTTTCTCCTTATAAATTTTGAAAACTCAACCCAATCTTTATTACATGTAAAAACATTTGGATTCAATTTTCGTTTTTAGGTTCTATCACATAACATCCCGCCATCCACTCACCTACATCAGGAACATTGTGAATCGGTGTTGCGATTAAGCGAGCATCCAAAGAGGGAAAATGCTCCACCACCGCATCAAAACTAGCCTTTAACTCCACCACTCGTTTTTCTAATTTTTTACGTGCCAACACAGAAATATCTGCATAAAACGCAAACACACCATAATCAAGCGTTGAATCCTCACGCTTTTTGCGATGAAGCATTTTGCACAAGCGTTCGATTTCATGCGTATATTCGGGTTTTACATTGCGCACACCATTATGAAGCGAAATGATTACACGTGAGATAGAATCATTATTATTATGATGCGTAAAACGTTCATCTAATGTTATACCAAATGTTCCTTGAGAAAGTGCATTTTTTTCCATATACGATTTAAAGGCTTTTCTATCAGGCAATGAACAGCGCAAAATATCTGCTACGGTTGCATCGATAAACACTTCGGGAGCGTTTTCAATGAGGCTGAGTTCTTGCGCTACATGAATAGAGATGATTTTGTGAGGGCCTGAGGAGAGCGATAAACGATGGTTCGTCCAAAAAAGAAAATTTTTCTCAGCGTTTTGAATACCTTGAAGCAGTGCTTGAAGAACACGTTCTTGAGAAGGAAACGTACTATTCATCATAATTTTCCTCGACTTCTTGGATAATACCGCTTTCCATTAAAATATCTTCAATCAATCTATTTTTAGAAATATTAAGCGCATTGGAGAGTTTTACAAGTGCCTCATCAAGTTTAGCATCTATCTTTATCGTCAGTTGTGCAATTTCACGACGTTTGGTTTGGTTTTTTTCAATCACACTTTGGATGACTTCTCTGCCAAACTTCTGTTTTGCCACACCGACTCCTTTATACAAGATTTAGGAATACTAAAAGTAGTACTTTTTCTTCAACAAGAAAATCTTAGTACAATTTTTCAAATTTTGTGCAAATAAATGTGATGAATTTTTACACAGTTTGTGTGAAAAACTAAAAACACTCATCAAAATTGCCTATTTTAAGGCATTATTTAGTTTTTATTCTCTTTTTGACTCTTTTTCAAAGCGTTACAAAACGTATCATTTTAAAACGTTGTATAATGTCAAAAATAAAAATACAAAGGATGATGATGTCAAAAATTGTTTTAATTACCGGTGCAACATCTGGTTTTGGAGAAGCAACAGCGGAGCGTTTTGTTAAAGAAGGTTATACCCTCATCATCACAGGACGCAGGAAAGAAAGACTAGATGCCTTCAAAGCACGCTTTCCAGAGGCTAACATTTTGAGCCTTTGCTTTGACGTCAGCGATAAAAAAGCCGTTTTTGAAGCGATTGATACTTTGCCATCTGCTTATAAAAATATTGATATTTTGGTCAATAACGCTGGCCTTGCTCTTGGTCTTGGGCGTGCACCTGAAGCCGATTTGGATGATTGGGAGACGATGATAGATACGAATATTAAAGGGCTTTTATATGTTACAAAAGCGGTACTGCCTATTATGGTGGAGCGTAAAAATGGATATATCTTCAACCTTGGAAGTATTGCGGGAAACTGGCCGTATGAGGGAGGAAATGTCTATGGAGCGACCAAAGCCTTTGTGAGACAATTTTCACTCAACCTTCGCACCGACCTTCGAGGAACCAACATTCGTGTCACCAATATTGAACCTGGATTTGCAGAGACAGAATTTTCCAATGTCCGTTTTAAAGGCGATGATGAAAAAGCTGCTAGTATTTACAAAGGAACTAAGGCGCTTGATAAAGAAGATATTGCCAATACAATTTTCACTCTCTCACAGCTTCCACAACATGTCAATGTCAACACCATCGAGATTATGCCAACCATGCAAACGTGCGGCGGGTTATTTGTGGAGCGCAATTAAACATGCAAGCACCAAAGCCTCACGCTCTTTTACACGGCATTACCTTAGAAAAAATGATTACTGAATTACACGCGCATTATGGTTGGGAAGGGTTGGATAATGCTTTACATGTAAACTGTTTTCACGAAAAGCCAAGCCTCAATTCTAGTCTCAAATTCTTTCGCAAAACCCCATGGGCACGTGAAAAACTGGAAAAATTCTACATCGCGTACAAACAAAAGCATCTTCCATGAGTTACGCAAAAGCATTGGCACTCACCATTCTTGGTGTGGTGCTGATGAGCTTTGAGTCATTGCTCATTAAGCTCACCTCCATCCCAGCTCAAAATGTTACATTTTATTTTGGACTTTTTATGTTTGCTTCCACACATCTTATGTTATGGATACAACTTAGAACAAAACTCGTAGCACTTTATAAAAGCTCTTTTAGACCTATCTTTCTAAGTGCACTTTTTATGGGGGTGAGCAATCTCTTTTTTATTCTTGCCATTAAAAATACCAGTGTGGCAAGTGCTGTGTTTATCTTAAGCACCGCACCACTGGTGAGTGCGCTCATAGGCTTTTTTCTTTTTGGAACCAAAGCGCCCAAGCGTCTTTTTGTTGCAACTTTCTTTGTCTTTATTGGACTTACATTTATTTTATACAACGATTTGGACATGGGAACGATGAAAGGTAACCTCTATGCTTTTTTATGTGTGCTCTCTTTTTCATCGCTTTTTTCTGTTTTGGAGCGCTATAAGGAGGTGAGTCGTTTAGCGTGCATTGGCGCTGGTGGCTTGATGGCATCATGTTTGGCATTTGTCACATCTTCTATTGTATTGCCTGATGCTTACTCGTTGGGTGTTGTCTTCTTTATGGGAGCTATTTTGACACCGATTTCGCGTCTTCTCATCGGTCTTGGAACCAAAGTGTTACCCTCCACCGATGTAACCTTACTTACGATTATTGAAACACTTTTAGCGCCTGTGTGGGTGTGGATTTTTCTGGGTGAAGCGATGCATTCCTCCACGTTAATTGGCGGAGGAATTATCGTGATAACGTTAGTAATTTATGCTAAAAAAGCAAATACCGCGTCTAAAAGAGCTAAAAATTAGTGCTCAGACGTAGTTAATTGTCCATAAAGTGCGTTCAAGTCGCCTAAGACCCACGCATCGACGATTTTTTCATTTTCGATTTTGAAAAAAGAGGCTCCTGAGTAGCGGATGCGATTTCCCGTAGGCTCAAACCCAAAAAGTTTTCCACTGTGTGTTCCTGTGTAAACAAGTCTGACAGCGATTTTATCGCCTTCAACCACCACGTCTTCGATGACATGATAGAGATTTGGAAAGGCACTAAAAAGCATCTTAGCATAGTCGCAAAAAGCGTTAATTCCCTCCACTCTCATCCCCAAAGAGCCTCTAAAGTTAAGCGTAGAATGTAAAAACTTGTGCGCTTGGTCTAATTTTTTGTCATTCCAAAGGACTTCATAGTACTCTTCGATGATTTGTCGTGGTTGTTTTGCCATCTATTTTTTTTCCTTTTCGACCCCGAGTTTATTGGCAGGTTTATGTGCAGAAGCACTTGCTCCCCCATCAAACCAACTCTCACTTGCGTCGTATTCTAACTCAAATACTTTTTCAAGCCCTCTTTTTTCCAGCTCTTGATCCATGATTTGGGGCTTCAAGCCTCTGGTTTTACATATCTCAATGATATCTTCAATATCCTCTTCAGGGATACCACTGTAACGCATCTCTAAAATCGCTTCGTTAACGGTCATTTTCCATTCTCACAAGAAATATAGTGTAGGAATTATAATCATTTTTTGACAAAAAAAAGCTAAAATTCTTTTTAACTGACCTTAGATACTATTTATACGTTTGCATGAGCTTTAATCACTACAGAGGCTAGGCAAGATAACAAAGGCTTAGCCAAAGCTAAATCGAAGTTATCTTAACGACGCATATGTGTTGATGAAAGCTCACCCCATGGGCAAAACAAAAAGAAACTATCTGCGTTGTTAGATTTCATCGCCATAGCTTTAGCTATGCCTCAAAAATCTGCCTAGCATCTAATCCCTTTTTGTTTTGTGTAAACGTATAAATAGTATCTAAGGTCAGTTGAAAGGAGTGAACATGTTCAAAGTTCTTTTTTTGCTCTTTGGTTTTGTGCTTCCTTTGTTTAGCATCGAAGCGTATGAGCCTTTTATAAAACAATATCTCCACGGAAATGAACGCTACCTTGTCTCACGTACTTTTTTAAAAAACCATGAACGCTATTACCTCATCACTCATACGCAAACCTTTCAAACAACCCTTGCGCCACTTGAACATTCAAGCCTTTTTCCCCTTGATGAAGCTTTTTACAAAACCCCTTTGGCACGCGCTTTGCACTATGCAACCTCTTTACATGTAAAAGGAGGTTTGGCACATGCGATGTCACAAAAAGATGGAGCGATTTACCTTACGATGGATTTGTGTCCCTCACGCAAGCGTGGTTATGAGCAGGCATTTACCGAATACGTAAGCGCGTATCAGGCAAAAACACCTATCGCGATTGCGGTGAGTTCAGGGTGGATAAAAAACCATGAAGCATCTTTTGAAGCACTTAAATCTCATCCCAAGCTCTCCATCACATGGGTCAACCACACGCACACCCATTTTTATGACCCTCATTTAAAAGAACATGAAAATTTTATGCTTCACCCTAGTACCGATGTGGAAAAAGAGATTTTGGGGTTAGAACAAACTTTGATAGAACACGGTGTAACACCCTCTATCTTTTTTCGCTTTCCAGGTCTAAAAGCCAATGCTTCTTTGATGAAAGCACTCAAAGAGCGTTTTTTTCTCATTCCTTTAAGTGCGGATGCGTGGGTGGCAAAGTCTGAGCCTATCAAAGAGGGAAGTTTTATCCTTGTGCATGGGAACAAAAATGAGCCCTTAGGGATAGAGATGTTAGAAAAAATGCTTCCTGAGCTGATAAAAAACTATCATTTCTCGCCAATTCAAGAAGCGTTTTAAAGATTTTATTCGTAGTATTCGCTGTCTTTTTTATCGGTGACAAACATATGCCCAGGGGCATGGGTGATGGCAAAAGGCAGTTTAAGCCCTGAAATCACATTTTGCGGTGTTACGCCACAGGGCCAAAAAAGTGGAATCTCATCGGCTTTTATCTCAACCGCGTCCCCATAATCAGGATTTGCAACATCGTTAATGCCTATCATCTCTGGATACCCCACATGAATGGGTGAGCCGTGCATTTGAGGAAAGTGGCTTGTCACTACACACGCATCGGCAACTTTTTCTTTTTTGATAGGACGCATACTCACCACCATCTCACCTTCAAAGCCTTCAACAGGAGTGAGTTTGATATTGGTTCGATACATCGCCACATTTTTTTGTTCATCCACATGACGAAGCGGCATACCGTTCTCAATGAGCGCATTTTCAAACGAAAAGCTACACCCAATAAGGAAAAAAACCAAATCTTCATTGGCATAGGCGCTAATATCTTTCACCGTCTCAACCACCACGCCATTGCGCAAAATATTATACTTTGGGATTTCACGCAAGATATCTGCCCCAGGTGCTAATACCTTAGAGTGATGTCCCTCATCAATAATCTCTAAAACAGGAATCGCTTTTGAATTGGCTTTCGCAAAGGCTTCAAAACGTTTAGCATAAACACGTGGCAGAGCGACCATGTTCATCTGAATGTATCCAGGGCATTCACCCGCTGTGGGTCTTTCAAATTCACCCTTGGCAATAAGAGCACGCAACGCTTTTGGTGTCATCTTGTATCCTTTTTTAGGTAGAATTGTAGCAAGTTTTTAGTACAATGGTTCTCATCTAATTTTTACATGTAAAGGTTTTTATGCATCCGTTTAGCACCATCGAAGATATTGTTCTCCAACACTCAACGCGTCATATGGACATTATCCAAGCACATTTTCCCCATGAGCATACACGCAAAGCTGTAGAGGCTTTTTTAAAATGTGATAAAGGCACTATTTTCATCTACACAGGCTTTTATGTTGCAGGCTTTGCCGAAACCGATGGTCCTTTGGGAGCCTACTTTTTAGCCAAAAGTTTTGAAAAACTAGGCTACACACCCATCATCATCACCGATGCATTTTGTGAGGGCTATTTTCCTGATATTCAAACACGCTACATCCCTTTTGAAGGGTTACATGTAAGCGAATACGAAGCACTTTTGCAAACGCATAAACCCATCGCACACCTTTCTATCGAGCGATGCGGTCAAAACAAAGAGGGGCTTTACCTCAACTCCAGAGGTGTGAACATCAAAGAGTTTACCGCACCTGTGGATGAGCTTTTCACACTTGGTGCAAAAAGTGCGCTCAGCATCGCTATCGGCGATGGAGGCAATGAAGTGGGCATGGGCAATTTTGCAAGTGTGCTTCAAAACAAAGAGTATTTTCACGACTACTGTGTCACGACATGCGACCATGCCATCATCGCATCCGTATCAAACTGGGGAGGGTATGGCTTCATCGCTGAGCTTGAGCGGGTTTTACATGTAAATCTTCTGCCCACCTTTGAAGAAGTCGAAGCGTACCTCTCTTTCATCGTTGAAAAAGGCTCGGTAGATGGCATCAAACGAGAATCTGTCATGTCCGTTGATGGAAAAGAGTGGGAGATAGAGCCTGAAATTTTAAAAGCACTTAAAGATTACGCAACAAAAGGATAAACTATGAAAGTCATCTGTCCCTCTTGCCTTGCTACGAACAACGTCCCAAAAATGGAAATCTACAAAAAAGCCAACTGTGGCAAATGCAAAACGTCCCTACTCGACCCACATCCCATAGCACTAACCAGCGATAATCTCGAAGCCGTGCTAGAGAGTACCGACGTACCCGTCATCGTCGATTTTTGGGCGCCTTGGTGTGGACCGTGCAAGATGTTCGCTCCCATTTTCGAGCAAGCCGCACGGGCCTATCCGCTTCGAGTCCTTTTTGCAAAAGTCGATACCGAAGCTGAGCAATTTCTAGCCTCACGCTTTAAAATCCGCTCCATTCCTACCCTTATCGTCTTTAAAGAGGGAAAAGAAATTGAGCGAGTCAGTGGCGCGATGAATGCTGAGGGATTGGATGCTTTTGTGGAGAGGTTTTTGTAAAACCTCTTTTTTCTTTCATTCTGAAATATTTT
>CAYTVI010000060.1:7594-12322 GCA_964441765.1 uncultured Sulfurospirillum sp. | reverse complement strand
AAGGTGGCGAAATCCAAATCACAGATGCCCTCTTAGAACTGGCAAAACAAGGCAAGGTTATCGCCTATAAATTCCGCGGCAAACGCTTTGATTGTGGCTCAATTGAAGGCTTTGTTGAAGCAACAAACTACTTTCACGATAAAATAAAATAAGACTACTTCACGGGGCACGTTAGTGCCCCCCTAAACCCTTTATTAGCTTCTCTTGGCTATAATCTGTGCATTCATAATAATACACAGGTGGAACCATTTATGTCCAATCAAAACACAAAGTATATCTTTATTACAGGGGGCGTATTAAGCTCTCTTGGCAAGGGAATTTCTGCGGCGAGTATCTCAACACTCCTTAAAAATGTCGGTTTTAAAGTGAGTATTTTAAAAGCTGACCCTTACATCAACGTCGATCCAGGTACGATGAGTCCTTTGGAGCATGGCGAAGTGTTTGTCACCGATGATGGTGCGGAAACGGACCTTGACTTAGGACACTATGAGCGCTTCTTGGATGAAAATCTCACCCAAGCCAACAACTTTACGACAGGGCGTGTTTATTCATCCGTCATTGAAAAAGAGCGTCGAGGGGATTATTTGGGTAAAACCATTCAAGTCATTCCTCATATCGTCGATGAAATCGCAGGTCGCATTAAAGAAGCGGGACGTGGTAAAGACATTCTAATCGTTGAAATTGGTGGAACGGTAGGCGATATCGAGGGACTTCCTTTTTTAGAAGCCATTCGTTCTTTGCGCGCAGAGCTTGGAAAACGTCGAACGATGAATATTCACTTAACGCTTGTTCCTTTCATCAAAGCAGCAGGTGAGCTTAAAACTAAGCCTACGCAACACTCCGTGCAAGAGCTTCGTCGTATTGGTATTAGCCCAGATATGCTCATTTGTCGTTCGGAATATCCATTGCCAAAAGAGCTTAAAAACAAGCTGGCATTTTCCTGTGGTGTAGAGCGAAATTCTGTCATTGAGTGTTTAGATGCCAAAACCATCTATCAAGTTCCCCTTAGTTTCCTAAAAGAAAATATTTTAGTACCTATCTCAGAAGCGCTTGATTTAGGAGAACTCACGCCACACATGGACGAATGGGATATTCTTGTGAAGCGGGTGATTGCGCCTCGTGATGAGCTAAAAATAGCATTTGTAGGAAAATATCTAGACTTAAAAGAGTCGTATAAGTCACTCACCGAATCACTCATTCACGCAGGAGCGCATCTTAATGCTAAAATCAACATCAAATGGGTTGATTCCGAGATGATTGAAGAAAAAGGGTGTGAAGAAATTCTCTCTGATGTCGACGGTATTTTGGTCGCTGGAGGTTTTGGTGAACGAGGTGTCGTGGGTAAAATGGAAGCGATTCGTTATGCTCGTGAAAATAAAATCCCATACCTTGGTATTTGTCTAGGAATGCAGCTTGCGATGATTGAATTTGCGCGCAATGTCTTAGGAATTGAAGATGCCAATTCGGCAGAATTTAACGTTACATGTAAAAACCCCATTATCTATTTGATTGACTCATTTATGGATGCAAGCGGACAAAAACAGCTTCGCACATTCCAAAGCCCATTGGGAGGTACGATGCGTCTGGGTGGCTATGAGTGTGAGACAAAAACCAACTCATTATTACGTTCAGTCTACGATGGTGCAAAAGTGATTCGTGAGCGTCACCGTCACCGATACGAAGCAAACCCTGTGTACAGAGATGCGTTTGAGAAAGCAGGTTTGATTGTCAGCGGAGAGAGCAATGGGCTCATCGAAGCAGTGGAATTAAAAGATCATCCATGGTTTTTAGGCGTTCAGTTTCACCCAGAATTTACCTCTCGTTTGACCAATCCAAACAAGACGATTTTGGCATTTTCTAAAGCTGCTTTGACGCAGCGCCAAAATGGGTAGCTTGCTGAGCAAAGAGGATATTAGGCGGATTCTTCAAAGCAGGTTTGAAAATGATGAATGTACCCGTTTGGGAGAAATTCCTAAGCCTTCCTCTTTAAAAGATATAGGTCGTGCATCGAAACGTATTGCAAGAGCAATGCGTGGAGGTGAGCGTATCGCTATAGTGGGTGATTATGATGTGGATGGGGTCATCTCTTCTGTCATCTTGAGCCAATTTTTTGATGATGCGGGGGTGGAATACTCCCTTATTATCCCTAACCGCTTCACAGATGGCTATGGGCTTAATCCTGAGATTGTCGCGAAGCTTGATGTGCATGTGATTATCACGGTGGACAATGGTATCTCTGCGGTAGAAGCCGCACAGATTTGTAAAGACCAAGGCATTGATCTTATTATCACTGACCATCACAGCGTACCTTCCATCGTTCCTGATGCGTATGCCATTGTCAATCCAAAACAAGAAGATTGTCCTTTCCCGCATTGTGAAATTTGTGGTGCACAAGTGGCATGGTATTTGGTCGCGGCACTTAAAGAGGAGATGGGCATTGAGTATGACCTCTCAAGCTTTTTAGACCTTTTGTGTATTGCGATTATGGCCGATATGATGGAGCTTACGGGCATGAATCGTGTGATGGTCAAAAAAGGCATCGCCGATTTAAACCGTTCTAAAAGAGCAGCCTTTGAGGCGATTAAGCAGTACTACGGTAAGAGCACGTTAGAGAGTGATGATATCTCTTTTTTAATTGCTCCTTTGATTAACAGTTCAGGACGCATGGAAGATGCCATTTTGTCTTATGAATTTTTGAAGTCAAAAGATGTTGGTAGTGCTTTAGAAAAACTCGAATATATTGTCTCTTTAAATGAAGCCAGAAAAGAAGAAGAGCGTTTATTGTTTGAATCCACGCTTCCTTATGTCAATGAGGATGAAAATATCATCGTCGCATGGGGTGAAGAGTGGCATGAGGGTATTGTGGGTATTGTGGCTTCAAGGCTCTCTAAACGCTTTAAAAAGCCTGCGATTGTTTTTTCCATCAAAGATGATAAAGCCAAAGGCAGTGCTAGAGGGATAGGAGACGTTGATATTTTAGAATTGATTCGCTCTCAAGAGGATATTTTATTGGGTTTTGGCGGACACAAAGGAGCGGCAGGTGTTTCCATCGAAGTGCAACACTTGGAGCGATTTCGTGCCAATCTCATTGAAGCGGCACGCTCTTTAAGCCAAGAAAGTATGGATGCTGATGGTGATTTACTCGGTGAAATTAGTGTGGATCAGATCGATTTTGAGTTACTGGAGATCTTAGAAAACCAAGAACCTTACGGGCAAAAAAATCCAAAACCGAGCTTTTTACTGCGCAATATTTTAGTGAAAGTGGATCGGCTCATCGGTAAAGATGGACAACATTTGAAGTTAATCTTACAAGAAGGCAATAATGCTTTAGAAGCACTGTTTTTCAATTACGATATTAAAGCCAAACAAAATGACCGTATTGACATTTTATTTACCGTATCGAGAAATGATTACAGGGGCTTAGTCACACCGCAACTATTGATTAAGCAGATTGTGAAAAAGCACTAATACTCCCTACCATCTTTTACAGGAACAAAGAGGCATTCATCGAGTGCTTCTTTGTGTATGCCCTCTTGCGTTTTTATAAATCGTGTGATAATTTGTTGATGCCCTTTTTCGATAGGTGCAACTAAAATGCCTCCAACTTTGAGCTGTTCAAAGAGCTTTTGCGGTACCTCAGGCGTTGAAGCTGAGAATAAAATACGGTCATACGGAGCAAATTCTCTCCAACCATTTTGCCCATCATCAAAGCGTGTATGGATATTGGTTATACCTAGTGTCTTAAAGCGCTCTTTAGCCTCTTTCAAAAGCCTCTCAATGCGTTCAATGGTAAAAACGCGGCGAATTAGTTTGCTTAAAATAAGGGCTTGATAACCGCTCCCACACCCAATCTCCAAAACACTGTCCGCACCTTTACATGTAAGAGCCTCAGTCATTTTTGCAACCGTTAAAGGTGAACTGATCCATTGGTTAGAAGCTAAAGGGAGTGCATCGAGTTTGTATGCGTGAAGTGCCATACCTTGAGGAACGAACAGTTCACGTTCACTCACACAAAATGCATCGTAAACATTTGGGCTTATGGGAAAAAGTTTGGCAATATCATCGGCCATTTTTTTGTGTTTTTGAAAGCGTATTTTATCTTTAAAATGGGCCGTATGAGGCATGTGTGTTTAATCCTATGTCAATATAGCGTCGCATCGTTTTCATCTCTTTTGCATCATAAAGCTCTGTAATCACGTTATTGTTATCATCGCGTTTAGCAACACCAAAAGGTGTGATGATACCACTGCTTTTTGCCATGCCTTGATCTGAACTATTGGCGCAGATAACATAGGCTTGATTGGCAATAGCCAGTGCCGTACTTAAAACTTCAAAATGTGTTTTACGAGGTTCTCCCCAAAAAGCAGGGATAAAAACGATATCAGCTCCTTTAATCTGCTCCCACAGGGAGGGAAAACGAAGCTCAAAGCAGATGAGTACAGCAATTTTTATTCCATCTATTTCAAACAGATGGATGGATTCGCTCTTTCCTGCCTCAAAATAGGTCTCTTCATCGCCTAAAGCAAATAATTTTGCTTTATCTTGTGTGTAAACACACTCTCCTTTATGAAAAAACATAAAGGTATTGAAGAAGCGATTTTCTTTACATGTAATGAGCGTTAGCCCAAAGGATTTCTCTAAAGAGTGTTGCTTGAGTGTGGGCAGAATCTTTTGTGTAAAGATAGCGGCTTCATCCATTTTATCGTAACTGTAAGCACTAAGACATAG
>CAYTVI010000060.1:0-7494 GCA_964441765.1 uncultured Sulfurospirillum sp. | reverse complement strand
ATATCATCGGTAAAGCCCATGATTTGGTTTTGCGTAATGTATTTGCCCCACTCAATTTCTAACTCACCTGCTTTTTGAAACATATCGTACACTTTGGCTTTGAGTTCAGGCGTGAAAAGTTCAGGACGCTCTTTTTGCACCGAGTTAATCATATTTTGGAAAATCAAAAGATGGGTAATTTCATCGCGTTGGATAAAGCGTATCATCTGTGCACTTCCAAGCATTCTGCCTGCTCGTGCAAGGGCGTAGATAGCGGTAAAGCCTGAGTAGAAGTAAATACCCTCTAAAATTTGGTTAGCAAACATCGCAAGGACGAGTTTTTCATCGGTCACATCGCCTGCGAGTTCTTCATAGACGCTTGAGATGTAGTCATTTTTACGGCGCAACACCTCATCGTGTTTTTCCATCTCATAAATCAAATCGGTGTTATCACAAATCGCTTCGACCATAACGGCGTAGGATTTGGAGTGGTTGGCTTCTTCGTAGGCTTGGCGTGAAAGACACGCGTTGATTTCGGGTGCGGTGATGTAAGGGTTGATGTTATCGGCTAGGTTATTGGTTTGGAAACTGTCCATACTGATAAGCTGTGACCAGACAAGGTCGTACATGCGTTTTTCAGCATCGGTGAGGTTTTTATTGTAGTCGATGACATCTTTGGTGGTGTCGACCTCTTTTGGAAACCATGTGTTGCCTTCCATCATGTCCCAAAGTTTGAGTGCCCAGGTGTATTTTGCTTTGGTGAAATTGAGAATTCCATGAGGATTGCCACTGAAGACTCTTCGGTCATTGAGACTTTCATTTGAGTTTGGATTGTAAATTTTTTTGCGTTCCATTGAGCGTTCCTACCTTTTGATTAAGGAAATTATTGTATCAAAAATTTCTTAATTCTATGGGCAAAAGCTTACTTAGTTTGCTCAAATCAACCTTATTTTGTTCTTTTTTTGTTTCACCTAAGGTTTCATTTACATGTAAATAGTGTTGCAGGTAGTAGGTGCTTTGATACCCTTTTACATGTAAATCTTCAATAATCGTATTGATATCTTCAACGCTTAGAAGATCACTGTGCCATGTGGTGCGCACTTCAAAGGGAGTGTCACTTCTCAAGAGTAACTCTAAACTGTGCTCTATACGTTTGGGATGCACATAGTGTGTGAGCGTTTTATAGCCCTTCCAAGGACTTTTATAATCCAGTGCAACGTAATCAATCGCTTTACATGTAAGGAGCTTTTCTAAAGCTTCCGGGTGGCTTCCATTGGTGTCGAGTTTGATTTTGTAGCCTAACGATTTAATGGTTTCACAAAAATCCAGTAAGTGTGGATAGAGTGTGCACTCTCCACCACTTAAGACCACACCTTCTAAGCGCCCTTGTCTGCTTTGTAAGAAATCTAAAACCTCTTGTAAACTCAGAGTGCCTTCTTCTTTGACGATGTGGGGATTGTAGCAATACGAACATGCCATATTGCACTTTGCAAACCAAAGAATACACGCTAGATGATTGGGATAATCTAGCGTGGTAAATTTAGTGATACTGTGTATCGGAGTATTAGCAGCCACACTTCTCAATAAACTGAGTTCTCTCTTTGTGCTCACCTGTTTTGCCTACATTAAAGCTTTCTACGGGTCTGTGGTAACCCATAACACGGGTGTAAACGATACATTTGGTTCGTTTTTCTCTTAATTTTTCCAAGATTTCTGATTTACTCATGATGCCGCTCCTTCTTTTTGGTATTGTTCGATTAATTCTTCATCACACTTAGGACAAAACTCATGTTCACCGCTGATATAGCCATGCTTTTCACACACCGAGAAAACAGGTGTGATGGTAAGGTATGGCATACGGTAGTTGGTAATCACATTTTTCACTAACTTTTTACACGCTTCAGCCGAGCTAATACGCTCTTTCATATAAAGGTGCAAGACCGTTCCACCCGTATATGAACACTGTAAATCATCTTGCATGTCCAGTGCCTCAAACGGGTCATCCGTATAATTGGCTGGTAATTGGGAAGAGTTGGTGTAATAAACATTTTTCCCAAATCCCGCTTGAATAATCTCTGGATAACGCTTTTTATCTTCCTTCGCAAAACGGTACGTTGTACCCTCTGCTGGTGTTGCTTCAAGGTTATACAAATTGCCCGTTTCTTCTTGGTATGCCACCATTTTATTGCGCATAAACTCTAAGATTTCGTGAGCAAATTCCATTCCATACTCATCGGCGATATTATGCTTATCATCGGTAAAATTACGAATCATTTCATTGATACCATTTACCCCAATGGTTGAAAAATGGCTGTTAAATCCGGGCAAATAGCGTGCGGTATAAGGGTAAAGCCCACGGTTGTACATCTCTTGAACAAACACACGTTTTTTCTCTAGCGTTGATTTTGCTAAATCCATGAGGTACTCAAACTCTTCCATGAGTTTTTCTTTATTGCCTTTGTAAAGATACCCAAGACGTGCCATATTAAGTGTTACAACCCCTATACTTCCTGTCATCTCTGCACTTCCAAAAAGTCCACCACCACGCTTTAAAAGCTCTCTCAAATCAAGCTGTAAACGGCAACACATCGAACGTACGTGCCCTGGTTTGTATGCCTTTGGATTTTCAACCAATTTACCATTTTCGTCTCTCACGTATTGGCTTCCAATGAAATTTTGAAAATAGGACGAACCAATCTTTGCGGTATTTTCAAACAGTAAATCGGTATTTTCGCCATCCCAATTAAAATCTTCGGTGATATTAACCGTTGGAATGGGGAATGTGAAAGGCTGACCCGTTTTATCGCCCTCAGTCATGACTTCATAATAGGCTTTATTGATGAGATTCATCTCTGGTTGAAAATGTTTATAGGTTAGCGCTTCAAGACTACTTGCACCTCTTTTTTGTGCTTCAGCTAAAAGCTCTTTATCATCTATTCCTTTGAAAAGATGCTGTTGTGAAGAGGTTGGAATTTGAGATGCCAAATCACTTGGCACTGTCCAATCAATCGTAATATTGGTAAACGGACTTTGTCCCCAACGCGCTGGGACATTAAGGTTATAGATAAAGCTACGAATTGCTTTTTTAATCTCTTTGTAGGAAATTTTGTCTTTAAATGCATAAGGTGCTAAATAGGTATCAAACGAGCTAAACGCTTGTGCTCCTGCCCATTCGCTTTGCAAAATACCTAAAAAGTTAGCCATCTGCCCCAATGCTTCACGGAAATGCTGTGGTGGACGACTCTCCACGCGACCTCTAACTCCGTTAAATCCTTCGTCTAGCAAAACACGTAAACTCCAACCCGCACAATACGCTGTCAAACAGTCCAAATCGTGGATATGGTAATCACCATTGCGGTGCGCTAAGCCCTCTTCTTTGGAATAAATCTTATCAAGCCAGTAATTGGCAATCACTTTTCCTGCGGTATTGTTCACTAAACCGGCATTAGAGTAACCGGTATTGGAGTTTGCTTTAATTCTCCAGTCACTTTTGCCAATATACTCTTCAATGGTCTGTGTCGAGTTGATGTAGGTAGTATCTTCACTTAGTCCATAGATGTGTTCACGTTGCATTTTGTGTGTATGGCGGTAGAGAATGAAAGAACGCATGACATCAAAATAACGCGATTTATACAACTCTTGCTCAATCATATCTTGAATATCTTCAACCGCAGCAACTCTTTTTTTCTCGATGCGTTTTAAAACTTCTTGAAAAACAGCTTCATCATACATAACGCCTTCGCTTTTAAAAGCTTTTTTAATTGCATCTTCGATTTTATAGGCAAAGAATTCTTCTGTTGTTCCATCACGCTTGAGTATTTTTGTTATCATGGTAGTCCTAGAGTGAAAAGTAGTGAAGATTATAGTGCGAGTAAAATTTAATTAAACTTAATGATTAAGGTGAAACAAATATGTCACAGAGCTGAAAATCGCTAAAAATACAATTTTTTCTTAAATATTATAAGTCCAATATTTAGGTATTTTTCTGCATTTTTAGTATTTTAATATTAAAAAATATAAGTAATTTAAATTTTAATAAATAAAGTGTAAAAATCTTTACAAGGCTTGATGTAAAGCTTCTTTTACATGTAAAAGAGTGGTATCAAAAAAAGGTAAAAAAGAGTCTTTTTGCTCAATCAAAAGTCCGATTTCAGTACATCCTAGTATGACAGAATCAATCGTTTCATCATCGCGGTGAAGTTGATGAATGATATCTAAGAAAGCGTGTTTTGAACTTTCTTGGCATAATCCAAGACAGAGTTCATCAAAAATGATGCGGTTAATTGTTTCGATTCCTTTTGCATCTGGAATCGACACTTGAATACCTTCGTTTTCCAAAATAGATGTATAGAAATCTTCTTGCATGGTAAACTTTGTTCCTAATAAAATGGCGTGACGTTTATTGGCTTTTTGCAACGCTTTTGCTGTGGCTTGAGCGATATGAATCAAAGGAATATGTAAAGAGCGTGTGAGGATAGGGGCAACTTTATGCATGGTGTTGGTGCAAAGTAAAAGAAGGTTGGCTCCTGCTTTTTCCAAAGAGAGTGCCGCATCTTCTAAAATCTTCCCTGCTTCATCCCATTTTCCATCTCGCTGCATCGCTTCAATGGGCGCAAAGTCAACAGAGTACAAAATAATCTTAGCACTATGCAGTCCACCCAAATGTTCCTTGACTCCAAGATTAAGAAGTCTATAATAACTTTGGGTGGATTCCCAGCTCATGCCACCGATGAGCCCAATGATTTTCATGAAATTCCTTTACATGTAAAGCTTATTGACAACCCTCACACTCAATGCTACGATCTGCCACTTCAAGTTTATTTTCAGGCGATTGTGAGCGTAAATAATAGGTTGATTTTACACCCAGTTTCCACGCCAGCATATAGATATCATTAAGGTACTTTCCGCTGGCTTTATCGAGTGTGATAAAGATGTTGAGGCTTTGTCCTTGGTCAATCCACTTTTGACGAATAGCACCGGCTTTGATAAGCACACGCTGGTCAAGGTCATATGCTGGAGTATAAAAATTCCATGTATCTGGGCTTAGGTTTGGAACAACCACCGGAATCATCCCCGAGAGGTTTTCTTCAAACCATTTTCGTTTATACACAGGCTCTATCGTTTGCGTGGTTCCGACTAAAATAGAGATAGAACTGGTAGGTGCAATAGCCATCAAATAGCCATTACGCATACCATTTTTCTTTACTTTTTCACGTAAGTTTTCCCAGTCAAACATAAAGTCAAATAACCCACCACGTTCAACCAAGCGCTTTGCATCTTCATTGGCGGTGTCTATGGGGAAAATGCCTCGGCTCCATTTTGAGCCTTCAAATTCTGGATATGCCCCTTTTTCGATGGCAAGATTGGAAGATGCTAAAATGGCATTGTAGCTGACTGCCTCCATCACTTCGTCAATTTTACTAAAATGCTCGTAACTTCCCCATGCAATGTGTTGCTCCGCTAACATCTGTGCTTCACCCATGACACCTAAGCCAATGGCGCGTGATTTGAGGTTGGTGTGTTTAACTTTGGCATGTGGATAAAAGTTCAAATCAATCACGTTATCAAGCATACGAATCGCAATAGGAACAACACGTTCAATATCTTCTTTTGTGTTAATTTTCGAAAGATTCACACTGGCAAGATTACAGACGGCTGTTTTACCTTCAAGCATCTCTTTTTCGACAATGAAAATATCTTTTCCATTGATGCTATCGAGTGCTGTGACTTTTTTAGCCTCTTTTACAATGCCACTATCAACTTTGACCAAATCATGTTCTTCATAGGTATCAACACTTTGGTCATTGTAAACGATTTTGATTTTATAATGATTTGGTTCTGTATTTTGAAAAATCTCGGTACATAAGTTTGAACTTCGGATAAGCCCTGTATGGTCATTTGGATTGGCTTTGTTAGCATTGTCTTTGAAACAAAGGAAAGGACTTCCACTTTCAAAATAACTGGTAAGGATTTTTTTCCAAAGCTCTTTCGCAGGAACATGCTCTTTAGCAACTGAGTCATTTTGTTCATAGGCAATGTAGCGTCTCTCAAACTCTTCGCCATACACTTCACTCAAATCTCCCGTTTCTGCTGGATCAAACAGTGTCCAGATGGCATTTTCTTCAATACGCTTCATAAACAAATCATTAATCCAAAGAGCGGGGAAAAGTTCATGAGCACGGCGTCTTTCTTCGCCAGAGTTTTTCTTCAAATCTAAAAAGTCGGAGATATCCATATGCCAAGGCTCTAAATAAACAGCAATAGCACCTTTTCTTGTTCCTAGCTGATCAACCGCAACGGCAATATCGTTGGTGATTTTAAGAAACGGTATAACGCCACCTGCTGCGTTTTTATGTCCATCTATCATACCGCCCATGGAGCGAACCAAGTTCCAATCCCAACCAATACCACCACCAAATTTACTTAAAAGTGACATCTCTTTGTAGGAGTCAAAAATACCCTCGATATTATCAGGTGTACTTCCAATGTAGCAAGAGCTGAGTTGATGACGTGTGGTTCGAGCATTTGAGAGTGTTGGCGTAGCAAGCATCACTTCAAATTTACTAATGACATCGTAAAATTTCTTTGCCCAGTCTTGGGAGTTAAGTTCATTTTGTGCTAAAAACATCGCAATCGCCATAAACATATGCTGAGGCAATTCGATAGGCTTGCCTTGCCTATTTTTAATTAAATAACGATCATGCAAGGTTTTGATTCCAAGGTAATTAAACTGTAAATCACGTTCTGGTTTGATGTGTGCTTCTAAGTCTTTTAGGTCATACTTTTCTTTTAGCCCTAGAACAATTCTTCCCTCTTTTTCACCACGCTCTAAGTATTCAGCAAAACTCCCGTATCCGGTGTAGGCATTGACTTTGTGATAGAGGTCATACAAAAAAAGACGCGCGGCAACATAAGTCCAATTTGGTCTATCGATGTCAATTTTATCAACCGCTGTTTTAATGAGTGTTTTTTGAATCTCTTCTGTGGTAATTTTATCTCTGAATTGAATTTTAGCATCTACTTCAAGTTCACTCTGAGAGACGTTATCCAAACCTTTAACAGCAGAAGAGGTATATTTTTGAATCTTTGAGATATCGAGTGGCTCAATACGGCCATTGCGTTTTTGAACGGTTAACATTATTTGAACACCCTTTGGAAGATTTTATCAACATTTTTTGTGTAGTAGCTATAGTCAAAACACTCTCGAATTTCGGATTCACTTAGACTTGCTCTTAACTCTTCATCTGCAAGAAGGTTTTGAAGGTATAAACTCTCTCCTTGTGCATTGAGCGCTGGTTTTCCTTGTTGTAAGTCTTCCCATACTTTCATTGCATTGCGTTGAACAATTTTATAGGCATCTTCACGTGATACATTTTTAAGTGGGAGCTCGAGTAAAATGCGTTGAGAAAAAACAAGTCCACCGGTGAGGTTAAGATTTTTCATCATGTTTTCCGGATAAACGACGAGTTTTGAGATAACACTGTTAAGACGGTTGAGCATAAAATCGGTGGTAAT
>CAYTVI010000059.1:0-12326 GCA_964441765.1 uncultured Sulfurospirillum sp. | reverse complement strand
TGGCTCCGAATGCTGGATTCGAACCAGCGACCAAGTGATTAACAGTCACCTACTCTACCGCTGAGCTAATTCGGAACACTTTGAATGAGGTCGAAATTATAGTGAAAAATATTTTTATTGTCAAGTAAAAATTGCCTTTTAGAATAAAAAGTCTTTTTTTGAAAGTTAAAAAGGACTATTTTTTCCTCTTCTAGCCTATCTTATTCAAGAAAAAGTAAGTTGAAAGGGAGTACGATAATAGTAGCTTTAAAAATCTCAAAGGAGTTTATATGAAGAAAACATTTGCGACCCTAGCCCTTGCTGGTGCTTTTGGTCTTTCGTTGTCTGCTGCTGAGTTTATCACTATTGGTACGGGCGGTGTTACAGGAACGTATTACCCAATCGGTGGGGCTATCTGTCAGATGGTCAATAAAAACAAAAAAGAGACTAACATTCGATGTTCTGTTGAGTCAACAGGTGGTTCTGTCTACAATGTCAATACCATCAAAGCGGGCGAGCTTGATTTTGGTGTTTCACAAAGTGATACAGCGTATCAATCTTTCAAAGGCGAAGGTAAATTCAAAGATGCTCCAATACCTGAGCTTAGAAGTGTTATGGCAATTTATCCTGAACTCTTAGCTTTGGTTGTTAGTAAGAAATCAGGTATTCAAAAAATTACTGATGTGAAGGGTAAAAAAATCAATATGGACTCTCCAGGTTCCGGAACAGCGATGACTGCTGATGTCGTGTTTGAGGCTTTTGGCATCAAACGTTCTGATTTGGCTTTAGTCAATGAGCTCAAATCCACAGAAGGTCCAACGATGTTACAAGACAATCACATCGATGGCTATTTCTTTGCCGCTGGCCATCCAACGGCTAATATCAAAGATGCTTCAAACTCAGTCGATATCAACATCGTTCCTATCGATGGAGCACCACTTGATGCACTTGTCCAAAAATATCCTTACTATGCGAAAGGTAAAATTGCAGGAACATTCTACAAAGGTGTAACAACCGATGTTCCAACACTCGGTGTAAAAGCTGTCCTTGTAACAAGTGCAAAAGTCAAAGACGACGTTGTTTACCAAGTGACTAAAACCATTTTAGATAACTTCGACAAATTTAAAGAACTCCATCCTGCTGTTAAAGATCCTTTGGTCACCAAAGAGAGCTTACTTGAGGGTTTAAGTATCACTCAACACCCTGGTGCTATCAAAGCATTTAAAGAAGCCGGACTTATTAAATAAATTTTACATGTAACGCCTCTGCATTTTTAAGATGTAGAGGCTTCTACTCAAGGAAACATTCGTGAAAACGTTAGAAGAACGCTTAGATGATGAAAAACTCATTAGTGAATTTGAAGGGCATAGAGACTTTGAAAAAAATAGCTGGCACTACTGGTTTATAGCAGCTATTGCTTTTTCATGGTCTTTATATCAGCTCTATATTGTTTTAGACCCAGGTAACAGTGCGCATGTACGCTCTATCCACTTAGCATTTGGTATAGCGTTGGCATTCTCAATGCATGCCATGACTAACAATCCAAAACTTCGTGCAACAATCACGTGGTATGACTTTGTAATCATGTTCATTGGTGTTGCCGTAGTACTCTATCAATGGTATGCCTACAGAGACTTAGCTATGCGTGCGGGTGCTTGGACAAAGGTAGATGTTATTGTGGGTGTTCTAACGGTTCTTACCGTATTAGAAGCTTCTCGTAGGGTTATGGGACTTCCACTTATGTTGGTTTCCATTGTTTTTTTAGCGTATGACTATTTTGGACCTTATCTTCCTGATATGATTGCCCATAAAGGAGCAAGTCTTAATAAAATCGTAGGGCAAATGGTGCTTACAACAGAGGGTATCTTTGGTGTTCCGTTAGGGGTAAGTGCAAGCTTTGTCTTTTTATTTGTCCTATTTGGTGCACTTTTAGATAAAGCAGGAGCTGGAGAGTATTTCATCAAGCTAGCCTATACTCTTTTAGGGCGTTTTGATGGAGGTCCCGCAAAAGCTGCTGTTGCTTCATCAGGGCTTATGGGTATTATCTCAGGATCTTCTATCGCCAACACGGTTACAACAGGAACATTTACGATTCCTTTAATGAAACGTTTGGGCTTTGCTCCTCACAAAGCAGCGGCTGTTGAAACAGCTTCTTCCGTCAACGGTCAACTTATGCCTCCTATCATGGGTGCGGCGGCATTTATCATGGCTGAATTTTTAGGGCTCAATTATACAGATATCGTTTATGCCGCATTTATCCCTGCTTTTGCATGTTATTTTGCACTTTTTTACATTGTCCATTTAGAGGCTAAAAAACAGGGTATCAAAGGGGAAGATCCTAGTATCATAGGTCGAACATGGCCTGTCTTTATCAAGGGCATTCACTACTTTATTCCTATTTTCTTTTTGATGTATACCTTAATTATTTTAAGACAATCCGCGCAAAGTGCTGCGTTTAGTGCCATCATGTTTTTGATGGTGATTATGGTCGTTCAAAAACCTTTTAAAGCCTACATGAATAAAGAAAAACTCTCACTCTCCTTGTGGTTAGAAGGTTTCTCAGACATTGGAAACGGTATGATTAATGGTGCGAAAAACATGGTTTCCATAGCCATTGCCACCTCAGTAGCGGGTATTATTGTAGGTTCTGTAACCTTAACAGGTATCGGACTTATTCTCTCAGAAGTGATTGACAATCTATCGGGTGGGTATATTTTAGCAGTTTTATTTATGACAGCTTTTGTTTCACTCATTCTTGGTATGGGACTTCCAACGACAGCTAACTACATCGTTATGGCTTCTTTAACCGCACCTATCATCATGGAATTGGCTGGAAACAGTGGCTTTGTGATACCTATTTTAGCCGCGCATATGTTTGTCTTCTATTTTGGTATTTTAGCGGACGACACTCCACCTGTGGGTATGGCGGCATATGCCGCTGCGGCGATTGCAAAAAGTGATCCTATCGTAACAGGCATTCAGTCATTTATTTATGATATCCGAACAGCGATTTTACCGTTTATGTTCTTCTTCAATAATGAATTACTTTTGATTTCAAGCGTTGATAGAAACGACCCTAACGATGCTTCAGCTTGGGTATGGATTACCAATCCTTTTGAGATTTTAATCATCTTTGGTGGAGCAGTCTTGGGTATGTTTGCATTTACTTCTTTAACACAAGGCTTTATCTTAGTTAAAACGACACTGATTGAGTGGCTTATTCTTATTCCGATTATTCCACTGATGATGTTACCTAAGATTATGGCTGCTCATTTAGGTTTACCAAGTCACTACCTCTCCTATGTAATCGGTCTTGGTTTATATGCTATTGTCTATTTTGGGCAAAGAGTCAAATACAAAAAGCAACAACACGCTTTAACATAATACTTCCTTTATACGTGTGGGTTATCTACTCACACGTATAAAAACACACTCCAGCAATTTCTTTTACATGTAGCATACGTTTAGTCACTAATTCTTCCAAATTTTTAAGGCTTTGTTCATCAAAACACAACCAAACATCTTCAAAACTTTGAGGGCGCCTTTTTAAAAGCTCGATAATCTCTTCTTGGCTAAATGTTCGTTTTTCAGGAATATAATTTTTAGTATAAGCAATATTTACATGTAAGCCTTTTAGCTGATGAGAAAGTGTCACCAAACGCAGGGCACTTACTCCTTTTACAGCATACGCTGGTGGTCTATCTATTGTTCCAATGTCGATACGATTAGGCTGTATCTCTTGGAGTGCGCCATTAAGTGCTTGAAACTCCTCATCACTATCATTGAGCCCTTCGACAACCAAAATCTCTACAACAAGCTCACCCTTATAGACTCTTCTAAATGCTTTCATCCCCTCTACTATACCATCAATACTAATTCCCTTATGCGCTCTATCAAGTTTTTTAAAACATTCTGGGCTGATACAGTCTAGGGAGAGTTTAACAATATCAATATCGGAGAGTATCGTTTGTATCGTTGGGCTTGCTATGGTAGAGCCGTTGGAGAGAATAAGAAGTTTATGATGCCCTTTGATAGCATTTATTCCCTGAACTAAACGCTTTAAGTTAGGATATAAAGTAGGTTCACCGTTTGCGGTTAACGTGATAACATCAATATGAGAGTACTTTTGTAAAGCACTTTGAAGCGCTTCTAAGATTAACTCAACAGAAGGAACATCGCTTGCTTCGCTGAGCGTTTTTGCCCCTTTGAGCTCACAATACAAACAATCAAAATTGCACTGTTTTTTATCTGGGCTTAAGTCAATACCTAAAGATTGTCCAAAACGCCTCGAAGTGATAGGACCAAAAATAATATTACTAATGGAAAGTCCTTTTACATGTAAAGAAATGTGCCCTTATGAAAAGGGCACCTATTTAGATTTTTGTGAGAATTTGTACTTGCTTGATGAAGTATTTAGCGTTTTCAACAGGGATATCTGGTAAGATACCATGACCGAGGTTAAACACATGGCGTTCATTTTTCATAACGCTCACAATATGTTCAATCCCCTCATCAATTGCATCTTTACTGTACAATCGCGTCGGCTCCATATTGCCTTGCAAGACGTATTTATCGCCTAGCTTTTCTTTGGCTAATTCAATTGGCGTTGACCAATCGACACCAAAGACATCAAATTCTCCATCGATTTTATCTAAGTAACCACTGATACCTTTCGGGAATAAAATAACAGGAACATGTGGGTATTTTGCTTTCAAATAGGCACTGATTTCTTTCATATACGACCAACTAAACTCAAAATAAGCACTCTCTTCAAGTGCTGCGGCCCATGAGTCAAAAACCATAACAACATTGGCACCACTTTCGATTTGCTTCGCCATATAACCTTTAAGCACTTCGGTCACTTTTTTAAGTAACGCATGCATAAATTGAGGATTAGAGTAAATTAGTTTTTTAACCTGTGCATACGTCTTTGTCCCCTGCCCTTCAATCATATACGTCGCAAGTGTCCAAGGTGCTCCACAAAAGCCAATCAAGGCTTTATCAGCAGCAAGTTTTCCACGAATCAGACGAATCGTCTCATAAACGTATTCTAAGCCCTCTATCGCTTTTTCAACGCTGAGTTTGTCTAAATCTTTTTGGTCTTTAATCGGCGCACTAAAAACAGGCCCCTCTCCTTGTAAAAATTGAAGCTCCATTCCCATTTCAAGTGGAACGACTAAAATATCACTAAATAAAATAGCCGCATCAACACCTAAAATATCAATCGGTTGAAGGGTTACTTCACACGCTTTTTCAGGGTCTTTACAAAGGTTTAAAAAATTTCCTGCTTTGGAACGAACTTCCATGTATTCAGGCAAATAACGTCCCGCTTGGCGCATCATCCATACAGGCGTATAAGGTGTTTTCTTTCCAAAACATGCATCAACAAAAATCATTAGTGTTTTCCACCCTTATGTAAAAAATAAAGTCCTAAAGCAAGTGCAGCGATTGAGATTGAAAAATAGAGCATCTCAAGAGCCCCTTTGTATTCGGTGTGCAAAATACGCTGAAAAAAGCTTACTACCAAAACCATCACAATGACTTTGGCGATTTTGTCTTTCAGCTCATCCAATGAAGCGACATATAAAACTTTATCGCCCCCACTGCCTTTTGCTACATCAATTTCGGAAATAAAGAGCTCATAAATACCAAAGCCAAAAATCAAAAGAACAACAGCGATTAAATATAAATCAATCGCTCCAATAATTTCAGCAACAATATCAGCATGAAAATCTTCAGGATGAACACCAGAGAAAAAATACTGATAGGTTGAAATAACCACATGGTATAAATCAGCACTGCCTATTACAAAAAGTGCAAATGAAGATAAAATACTAAAAATAACAGCAAGCAAAATCACCATCCTACTTGCCCAAAGCCCCTTTTCAAACCATTTTTCAATCATTATGCTTCTTCTCTTTGAATCCATTTTTGCGCGATTCTCACCGCATTGGTCGCTGCCCCTACACGAATTTGATCCGCCACACACCATAAATGCAAAACGTTATCACGGTTAATATCTTTACGAATTCTTCCAACAAACGTATCATTCGTATCGGTTGAAATGATAGGCATCGGATACTCTTTTTTCGCTGGGTTATCTAAAACAACGACGTTTTCAGCATTTTTCAATGCTTCAACAGCCGCTTCTAAATTAACATCTTTTTCAAAATGAATGGTAATGGCTTCAGAGTGGCTTCTCATGACAGGAACCCTAACACATGTTGCACTAATTTCCATCTTTTTACCTAAAATTTTCTGCGTTTCATTCACCATTTTCATCTCTTCTTTGGTGTAATCATTATCCATGAAAACATCAATTTGAGGAATTAAATTAAGCGCAATTTGATACGGGAATGTTTTTGGTTCGCACTGGTCAAGTTTGAATGCAAAAAAATCTTGCATCTGGTTCACAAGCTCTTCCATGCCACCTTTTCCTGCACCACTTACTGCTTGGTATGTTGCGACATCAACACGTGTGATGTTGAAAATATCATCAAGAGGCTTTAGAACTTGAACCATTTGAATGGTAGAGCAGTTTGGATTGGCAATAATGCCTGTAGCTTGCCACAAATCAATATCTTGTGGATTGCACTCAGGTACCACCAAAGGAACATCAGGGTTCATTCTAAAGTGACTGGTGTTATCAATGACAACAGCACCCGCTTCTGCCGCAAACGGAGCAAAATGAGCTGAAATATCCCCACCGGCACTGAAAAATGCAATTTCAACATTATATTCTTCAAAGACTTTTTCAGTAAGCTCAATCACTTTATAGCTTTTACCTCTAAACTCTATTTCAAGTCCAGCACTTTTCGCACTTGCTAAAGGGATAAGATTGTTGATAGGAAAATCAACCTCTTCCAAAACCCTAAAAAACTCTTCACCTACTGCACCCGTAGCACCAACGATGGCTACATTGTACTTTCTCATCTTCTAAACCTTTTATGTGATGTAAGACTTTTTTAATAACCCAGCACGCATGTTAGGTTATCAAAAAAGTCTGCTTAAGATTTTAGATATTGCGACCCAGTCGAAATACCTAAAATCTAAATCCAACTACGACTTTCTAAAAACAAATCTTCTTTACTAATCGCTTCCGCTTCGCTTAAGATAGCAGCTCTTTCTACGACTGAAATCAATTCTCTAATATTTCCAGGCCAATTGTAGCTCATCAATGACTCAATAGCTTCCTCAGAAAAATAACGTTTCTCAATACTATACTTCGCTCTAACACGCACTAAAATTTCTTCACAAATCGGCATAATTTCTTCTTTACGCTGGCGCAAAGGCGCTATCTCAACAGGAATGGTATTGAGCCTATAATAAAGATCTTCTCTAAAGTGCCCCTCTTTTATCTTGCGCTTGATATCAGCATTGGTTGCAGAGACAATACGCACATCGATGGGCATCTCTTTGGTTCCTCCAACACGTACCATCACACGTTCTTGAATGACCCTTAAAAGCTTTGCTTGCAATGCTAGTGGCATCTCTCCAATCTCATCTAAAAAAAGCGTTCCACCATGTGCCAGTTCGAAATGACCTTTCTTCTCCGTCGTTGCATCAGTAAATGCACCTTTTTCATACCCAAAAAGCTCACTCTCTAAAAGATTTTCAGGAATTGCTGCCATATTAATGGCTACAAAAGGATTTTTTGCTCGTGGTGAGTTTTTATGAATATACTGTGCAAAGAGCTCTTTCCCAACACCGCTCTCACCTAAAAGTAAAACACTAACATCTGTTTTGGCAGCTTTTCGAGCGATACTTAGTGCTTTTTCAAGCTCAGGAGATGTTGCAATAAAGCCACTACTTTCATTTCCCTTAGAAGAGTCAATTTTTTGAAAACTCTCTTGCGTTTTAGCTCTGACTTTAACGTGGCGCTTAATGGCTTCTACTAACGTATCTATCTCAAAAGGCTTGGTTAAAAAGTCTTTAACACCTAAACGAACAGATTCTATAGCACGATTAAGTGTTGCATTGCCCGTAATCACAATAATATCATAAGCACCATCAAGCTTTTTAATAAATTCAATCCCATCCATTCCTGGCATATTAATATCGGTTACAATAAGATCGACACTATTATCTATTTTTTTCAAAGCATCAATAGCACTTTTATAACTACTAATTGTAAATTCTTCATATTCTCCAAGTGCAATTTCTAGCGATTTTCTCATATTAATATCATCTTCTACGATTGCAATGCGCATTATTCCCTATCTTTCATCAAACTAGTATCATTCACCTAAAGGTCTTTATGGTAGCAAATTCATCTTTAAAATCTACTGTAAACCTGACTGGCTCGATAATATGCTCAATCCTATCATTGTTAGCTTTTAAATGATATTCATTCCATGAAAGCATATGAGAAGGTTGCCCTTCAAAGCACGAAAGAAGTTTGTCAAAATTTTTATTTAAAAATTGTTCTTTTGAGAGTTTGGGATTATACGACAAAGGTATCTCACATAGTGTGTGAGATACCTCATTAAAAGGAGTCATAATAGGAGTAATATTTTTTTCTTGAAAAATAACAGTACCATTAACTGTCACCACTTTATAAGAGAACCAGTAGCGTTCACTGCTAAACAGTGATGTACTAAGTCCTAAAAGTACTAATAAGAAAAAAGTTCGTTCCACCTGCGTGCGCTCATTGTAACTTCCATTCGTACAACATACAAGCCATCTTTAAATGTTGCATCGGTAACCGCAGCATCTTTAATGACACCTTTTACCGTAGATGTAATACGAGAATCTTTCAACGCCGCATCTTTGACTGTATCGGTTGCGTTGATTTTAGCGCCATATAATTTTTCACCGAGCTGACGGTATCCGTCAGTAATCGCTGCTCGCTTTGCTAAAGCTACTGCTTGTGCTGGAGAAATGGTATGCTGAGGTGCAATTCCTTCACCATAAACAACAAATGATTTTTCAAAATCATTTGTTGTATGTGCCATTTTTTGCTCATCAAGAACTTTTTGTGCTTCTTTACGTATCACTTCTTTTTGTTGTTCAGGAGTTTGCGTATCCTTTGAAGAACACCCTGAAGCAAGAAAAAGCATACTTACACTAGCGAAGAGTGCCATAATCCATCTATTCATAGCTACACCTTTAAATATTTTTTTATATTAAAGCAATAAATATTCCACTTACTCTTCGCTTGAGCTGCCTTCATCAGGAAGCAAGCTACCTTCACCACCCAAAAGCATCTCATCCTCAGAGCTTTCAAGTTCATCATTTTCTTCTTTTGGACAACGCGCAATGCTTGCTACAACGTCTCCTTGTTCTACATGAACAACTTTGACACCACTGGTATTTCGTCCTGCTTTACGAATGGTTTGCATATCCACACGAATCATCTTGCCACTGCTGGTAAGCGCCATCAAATCTTTATCTTCATCTACAATCACTACGGCAACTAAATCGGCAGTTTTTGGTGTAAGTTTCATAGCAATAACACCTTTCCCACCACGGCTTTGTAAGCGATATTCTTCTGCTGTTGTACGTTTACCGATACCTTTTTCTGTCACGGTGAGTAACTCTTCTTGGTCGTTGTAAATAACTGCCGCACCAACGACTCTATCGTTTTCTTCTTTAAATCGAATACCCGTGACACCACGCGCTGTTCGTCCGATTTCTCTTGCGTCGCTTACTTCAAACCTTATACACATACCTTTTTTTGTCACAATGAAAAGATATTTTGTATCGTGTGTTACGACTCTTGCTGTGACCAATTCATCATCGTCATCTAACGTAATAGCGCGTACACCGACTGAACGAATATTTTTAAATTCACTCAAATTAGTACGTTTAATAACACCATTTTTCGTAAAGAATGCCAACGATTTCGTTTCGTCAAAATCCGTTGTTGGAATAATAGCCATGATTTTCTCATCCGGTTGGAGCTGCACCAAATTGACAACAGCTTTACCTTTTGCAGTACGGCTTCCTTCAGGAATTTTGTAAACTTTGAGCCAGTAGAGTTGTCCACGGTCTGTCACGAACATCAAGGTATCATGCGTATCAGAGACAAAGAAACTTTCAATAAAATCATCATCGTATGTTGTGACAGCAATTTTTCCTTTACCACCACGTTTTTGCTTTTCATACTGTTTTAACGGTACACGCTTAATATAACCCCTGTGGGTAATGGTCACGACCATTGGCTCATTTGCGATTAAATCTTCTACATCGATATCATCATAATCATCTACAATTTCAGTAATACGTTTCGATTTGAATTTATCTTTAATATCAATCAACTCTTGTTTAATCAAATCATTCAAAAGAGATTCACTGCGTAAAATATCGCTTAAGCGTTTGATTTCAAGAAGCAATTCCGCAAGCTCATTTTCAATTTTATCGCGTTCAAGTCCTGTAAGACGCTGTAATCGCATATCTAAAATAGCACCTGCTTGTACTTCTGAGAGGTTGAATTTTTCAACTAAACCATCTTTCGCACTTTTTGTATCGGCACTTCCTTTAATCAATGCAATGATTTCATCGATATTATCTAGTGCAATTTTTAAACCTTCTAAAATATGCGCTTTAGCTTTTGCCTTTTCAAGTTCAAAAATCGTACGACGGATAATAACCGTTTTTCTATGGCGTAAAAAGAGGTGTAAGAGTTCAATCAATGTAAAGATTTTCGGCTCTTTATTATGAATAGCAAGTAAAATAACACCAAAAGTTACTTCAAGGCTGGTTGATTTATAGAGGTTATTTAAGACAATATCACTCATTGCTTCACGTTTGAGCTCAATCACAAGGCGAATACCTTCTCTATCACTCTCATCACGAATTTCACTGATACCTTCAATCATTTTTTCTTTCACTAAGCCAACAATTTGTTCAATAAGACGAACTTTATTCACTTGGTATGGAAGCTCATCGACTACGATAATGTCTTTATTACCTTTTTTCTCAATATGCGTTTTGGCTCGAATTCTCACTCGACCTCGGCCTGTTCGGTACGCTTCGATGATGCCTTTTTTTCCAAAGATAATACCGCTTGTTGGAAAATCTGGCCCCTTGATAAACTCCATCACTTCATCCAATGTCGCTTCAGGATTTTCAATCAAAAGCAATAGACCATCTAACAGCTCATCTAAACAATGGGGAGGAATATTGGTCGCCATACCAACAGCAATACCGCTTGAGCCATTTAAAAGAAGGTTTGGTACACGGCTTGGAAGTACATCTGGCTCAATCATACTATCATCGTAGTTTGGTACAAAATCAACCGTATCTTTATCCAAGTCACGAAGCAACTCTTCTGCCAGTGGTGTCATTCTCGCTTCCGTATAACGCATCGCAGCCGCACTATCGCCATCAATCGAACCAAAGTTTCCTTGACCATCTACAATAGGAATACGCATCGAAAAAGGCTGAGCCATACGAACAAGCGCATCATAAACCGCCGTATCACCATGTGGGTGATACTTACCGATAACATCACCGACGATACGTGCTGATTTTTTATATGGACTGCGTGAAGAAATCGCTAAGTCATTCATCGCGTATAAAATACGTCTATGTACAGGTTTAAGCCCATCACGTGCATCAGGAAGTGCACGTCCGATGATAACACTCATCGAATAATCAAGGTAACTAGCCTTTATCGAGTCTTCGATGTTAATCGTCTTGATATCTTGGTTGGAGTCAAAAATATTATCCATTCATTAACCTTGTAATGTAAATTGATTTATTATACTTTAGTTTTCTTTTGCATCAGCTAAAACGAGTGCAAAATGAACCCTAACAGAGTGCTTTTTCAGTACTTCTTCTGCCTCTTTTAAGGTCGTTCCTGTCGTGACAATGTCATCAATCAAAATGACATCTTTCACATCTTTACATGTAAAGTCAAAATCCCGTTTATGTTGCTCTCTAAAGGTTTTGCTTTTACCCGAATACGTAGCGTCATTTTTCGCTCTTAGCACCCCATAACGGGGTGTTAAATAAGGTTTTGTAGCTTGAGCTAAAATCGCACTGTGCGAATACCCATGCCGTACATGGTCATCAATCGGAATAGCATATATAGCGTCTGGAAAATGCGCATTTTGTAAAAAAGGTGTAAAGCAGTGTTTGGCAAGTTGTGTAAAAATTTTAGCACCAATATAGGTGTGCTTGGTATGTAAAAGAGGTGCTACTTCACTGTACGTGTAAAAAGAATAAACCTTAAGTCCACTTTCCAATACCCTAAAAGCAGGGCTAGGCGCAAGAAACGTAGAAAGACAGGTTTTGCAAAGCGGTTGCCAACTTAAGTTTAAGCAAAGATGGCAACGCATTACATGTAAAGATTAGTCAATTTTGAGGATGGTTAAAAAGGCTTCTTGAGGGAGCTGAACTTT
>CAYTVI010000058.1:6560-12814 GCA_964441765.1 uncultured Sulfurospirillum sp. | reverse complement strand
AGGAACATAAAGCGATAAAAGCCATGCCGTTAAACCCCACCCAATAATGGACGCTGGGAAGAGATAGAAGAAGTCAATAAACGGTGCTTTACCTGCCATCCACGCCATCAATGTCGTGATATCACCAAAGGGACTCCACGCACCCCCAGCATTGGCAGCAACAACGATGTTAATAGCCCCAGGAACAAGAAAATTACGGTTTTCTTTTTCGATAGTAATTAAAACGGTTGATAAAATTAAAGCTGTCGTCAAGTTATCGGCTACAGGGCTTAAGAAAAATGCTATTGTACCTGTAAGCCAAAAGAGTTTTTTATAGCTGTACCCTTTGGAGACAAGGTTGTATTTGAGTGTGTCAAACACACGACGCTCAATGAGAACTTCAATATAGGTCATCGCAACCAATAAGAAGAAGAAAATTTCAGAGATTTCTAAAATTAAGTGTTGAACTTCTGCGCGAAGTGGCTTAGAGTCCATGCCATTCATAGCGTAATAAACACCAATCAAAATAAACATAAACGTACCCATAAACAAAGCTGGTTTTGCTTTATTGATATGATAATGCTCCTCTGCAGCAACGGCATAATAGCCAACAACGAAAATCACCAGACAAATAAGACCAATCCACGAAGTTGTCAAGTCCTGACCCCCTCCTGCTGCCCAAATTGTGTTGACAAGCGCCAACAACACCAACAATACCTTCATCGACTCAACTCCTCTTTTAATATGAAATGTGCGCCCAAAGACGCTTTTCGACTTAATGCACTCTGTATAATTTCTTGCGAGACTAAAAGCCTCAGTCGCAACAATTTTCCGATTGGCAATTCTAGCATTTCTTTGACCCGTTTGAGTGCAAAATGCAAGTTTTTCTCATCCCGTACGATTCCTGCGTGACACCACATCAAATGACGCAGTTCATTTTTGAGAATTTTATCTCCTTTAAAAATAAGTATAGCTTCTTTTTCTGAAAACGAGATGATATGCTTTGGGGATTTTTTTACGCTTTGAAGGTGCAAAGCCGCTCTTTTAGAAAACACCAACCCTTCTAAGAGTGAATTGCTTGCCAAACGATTTGCCCCATGCACTCCCGTATGCGCCGCTTCTCCAATAGCATACAAATGTTTTACATGTAACACTTCACCGTGCATATTGGTACGAATGCCCCCCATCGAATAATGAAACGCTGGAGAGATGGGAATGCGCTGAGATGGGAGGTCATAACCCATATTTTTCATATTAAAATAGATACTTGGAAAGCGCTTTTTAAAATGCTCTGGCTCAAAGCCACTTAAATCCAAATAGACCTCTTTATGCGTCTTTTGCTTATAATCAAAAATCGCACGGCTCACCACATCGCGAGGAGCTAACTCACCGCTTGGATGGTAGTCAAACACAAAGCGTCTGCCTTCATCATCGACAACATGCGCTCCTTCGCCACGTAACGATTCACTTAAAAGCTGTTTGCGTACCGCATGGCTTAAGACAAAGGCGGTGGGGTGAAACTGCATCATCTCCATATCCGCAAGTTCAATCCCATGGCTTAGACAAATGCCTTGCATATCGGCACTGATGGTTCGTGCGTTGGTGTGGTATTCGTACAAGGAACCTACACCTCCACTGGCGATAACCACATCTTTTGCATAAAGATTAAACACGTTGTTGTTATGGCTTACCCGTGCGCCATAACACACTCCTTCTTTCATAAGCAAGTCTGTCACTTGCGTGTTATACAAAATGGGGAAAGGAAGCTCTTGCATCATAAACAGATGAATATACCGCCCCGTCGCATCGCCGCCTGCGTGTAAAATGCGATTGGTACTGTGTGCGGCTTCTTTAGTGTAGAGCAAATTTCCCTCACCATCGGTGTCAAAACAAAAGCCTTGCTCTATCAGTGACGCTATAGCCGCAGGACCTTCTTGGCATAAAATACGCACCGCTTCTTCGTTGCAATGCCCTGCTCCTGCACTGAGTGTATCGCTTACATGTAAAGAAATATCCTCCGTATCTTTGGCAACCGCAACGCCACCTTGGGCATAAAACGTATTGCATTCCCATGCATAATCTTTAGAAACGATAAGGACATCAAGCTCTTTGGGAAGATTGAGGGCGCAGTTAAGTCCTGCAATCCCTGTGCCAATAATCAGCACATCGTACGATGTTTTCATCTAATAATTTTACTGTTTCTTTTCGGTTTTGACAGGAGCGTTTGCATCTTTGTACACAGGGTCACCCTTGTAACCACAACCCGATAAAGCAAAGCTTAGACATGCTATAATGAGCGTATGAAAGATTCTCGAAGTATAATATCTCATTTGGTTAAACAACCTTCTTTTCAAAAATGTGAGCAAATGCGTTGCTTTGAAAGGCTTCTTAGTTTGCTGCCTTCTAGCTTTACGCAGTGGGTTAAATTTCTTTACATCAAAAACGATACGCTCTTTTTTGTTTTCCATCACCCGTGCGCCAAAATGGAGTTCAATTATAAACGGAATTTAATAAAGAGTCTATTAAGCCAAATGAGCCTGCACGCCCCTGAGTGTTCCTCTTTACATGTAAAAGAGATTCAATGCTTCGTTTCGCATCAAAACAACGCGGAAGAAGAGAAGCTTTTTACCCAAAATGGGGAGATTTATTACGTCGAAAAAGCATCGGGTACTTTTGAAAACACCTGTGAAGACCCTAAACTTCACGCGCTTTTTGAAGCGATTCGTGAAGAGATAGCCAACACACATTCATGCTAAAAACACACCTTCTTAATGCACCTTTGAGTGCGGGAATTTATCAATTTTTTGATGCTGAGGGCATGCTGTTGTATGTGGGCAAAGCAAAAGTGCTTAAAAATCGTGTCAAGAGCTATTTTCGTTTTTCACCCGAACTTTCTCCCTCGCCTCTTCTTTCCGCACGCATTGCTAAGATGATAGGTGAAGTTGAACGGATTGAATACGTTGTTGTTCCTAGCGAACATGACGCGCTTATCTTAGAAAATACGCTGATTAAACAGCTCAAACCCAAATACAACATTTTATTGCGCGATGATAAAACGTATCCTTACATTTGCATTGACCTGCGTGAACCCTTTGCCCGCTTTGAAATCACCAGAAAAGTGATTCAGCACAAGCAGATTCATTATGTAGGACCTTTTTCAAGCTCCGCACGCTCCTTGCTTGAAGCCCTTTACCTAAGCTTCCCATTGGTACAAAAAAAAGGGTGTGCAAAGGGTAAAAAAGCTTGCCTTTTCTACCAAATAGGTCGCTGTCCCGCTCCGTGTGAGGGACGTATTGAGCCTCAAGCGTATGCTGAAACCATTGAAGAAGCACGACATGCTTTGGCCAATCCCAATTTTTTATTAGCCAAGCTCGATGAAAAAATGACAAATGCCGCGCTTAAGATGAACTATGAAGAAGCGGCAACCTTACGCGATATGAAACTCTCCATCCAAAACACCCTTCACACAACGCATGTTGAACTTCTCTCATTGGGGGATTATGATGTTTTTGCCATTGAAATCATGGGTTCAAGTGCGCTGATTATGCGCTTATTTATCCGTGAAGGGAAAATCGTCTCGACCTCACATTCGATGGTGCACCACACACAAGGGTTCGAAAAAGATGAACTCTATGAACGTGCCCTTTTTGAATTTTACCATCCGATGGACGTTGCCTTAATCCACCATATTTTAGTTGCAGATACTTTTAGTGAACACGCTGAAATGGAGAACTTTTTAAGTGAAAAGTTCAATCAAAAAATCACCATTACACACCCTAAAAGAGGTGAAAAGCTCTCCCTCACACAACTTGCACGGGAAAATGCCATCACGTTGCTTTCTCAACATCTTGACAAACACAAAGACGCTTTAGATGAGAGCCTTCAAAGACTTTTTGATTTGACCTCTGTGCCCAAACGCATCGAAGTGTTTGACAACTCCCATCTAGGAGGCGTTGCGCCTGTGGGTGCGATGGTCGTATGGGAAGAGAAGTTTCAAAAAGGAAGCTACCGAAAATATACCTTGCATGCCAAAGATGAATACGCACAGATGAAAGAGATGTTGGAGCGTCGTATCGATGATTTTGCCAAAGAATCTCCTCCTGATTTATGGCTACTGGATGGTGGAGCAACGCTTTTGAAACTGGCTAAAACATTGTTGCATGAAAAAGGTTTACATGTAGACCTTTTAGCAATTGCCAAAGAAAAAGTCGATGCCAAAGCCAATCGCTCAAAAGGAAGAGCTTACGATACGGTGCACAATGAAAGACAATCGTTTGATTTACCACCTTCGGATAAGCGCCTTTTATTTCTTCAAAAATTGCGTGATGAAGCGCATCGGTTTGCGATTAGCTTTCATCAAAAGAAAAAACGAACCAATGATCTTGAAAGTGCTCTTTTAAAAGCACCCCAAGTTGGTGAAGCCACACTTAAAAAACTGCTGAACTATTTTGGAACGTTTGAAGCGATTTACAGTGCTTCGTGTGAAGAGTTGTGTGTGGTTTTAGGCAAAAAGATGGGCGAACACGTTTTTGCCTATCTCTCCCAATAGCTTCTTTATAAGTCTAAGTTCGTTAAGATTTGTTAAGATTTGTTTAAAGGATTTTTCGTGTTACTCTACACTCAAAATGGACACTTTTTAGGGATGGGCGCACAAGAGTTATCTTTGCTTGGTTACGAAGATATGGAAGATTTTCGCACCTATCATTGCGATGTGGCAGATCTGTTTATCCAAAAATCTGGCTACATCTCTAAATTTGACACCTTTTCATGGATTGATTACGCACGTCACAGTGGTGCTTCAAATCGTCGTGTTTTACTTCACACTAAACAAGGCAAATGCCTTGAATTATCGCTTCATGTGGATGAAATTTTTCTAAAAGATGCAAACGATGCGATGCAATGCTATTTTGCAATAGAGTTTAAAAAAGAGTTGACCTCAGAAGATAGCCCATCTTCTTTACATGTAAAAACACCTGATGAAGAAAAAGTCTCAGAGCAAACACCTCTTCTTCCAAGCGAATACTCCTCCATTGACCAAATTCAGCTTGATGATATCGTGTTTGATTCCATGATGGAACATTATCCTGAGGATGCACATGAAGATTTGCTTCAAGACCCAACCTTATCTGCTTCGCCTGAAGCGTCTTTTAACCTTCACGCAACAGCACAAATACTAGGGCTTGATGCGACGATGCTTCACACGCTTTTAAACGAATATCATCATGAACTTCTCTCTCAAAGTGATGCTATCACACAGTTTATTTTAGGAAATGAATCCCAAAAGGCTTTGAACGAAATTTTCAAACTTAAAAGTCTTGCGTTGCACTTTCGCCTTTACACACTCTATCACGCGTTTAATGCTTTGCAAAAGAGTTTAGAAGAGAAAAACGAAGCCGTCACGCAACATCATCTAGCAGAAGTTCAAGACGCGATTAAAGCACTTCCTAGTATCATCGAAGGAAAGCCACTATGACATCCACTCAACAACGTATTGCCATATTTTTACTCCTTGCTCTTTTGAGTGTAGCAAGCTATGCTTCCTTCCTCGCTTATAAAAATGTTCACACATTTACAGAGCAAAGTCAAAACATCGAAAGTGCAAAAGTTTTAAGCTCTTTAAGTATTGCGCTAGCAAAAGAACGCGATTTGAGTGCTTCGTATCTCTCAAGCAAAGGCTTGCTTTCAAAAGAGGATTTAGAAGAGCAACGATTACATGTAAACAGACTGCTCAAAGAGTTTTATGACTTTTTTCAGACACATCATGTAACACCCCATCTTAAAACCATCATGCTGCCCTTAACCAAACTGATGGATATTCGCCATGCTATTGATACCTTTTCCGTAGAGTTTGATACGATGTTTTTTGATTTTTACAGTCACATCACTTTTTATCTTCTGAACGAATTTGAGACCATTGAAATCCCCTCATCGTTAAAAAACATCACCTCGACACTAGCCCTTTTGTACAAACACAGCGAAGCCCTAGCGCAAGAGCGAGGATTTATCACCAAAGTGCTCAACCAACAGCCTCCTTTTTTAGCTTCGGATATTGTGATATGGATAAGTCTTTTTTCACCCTCAGATGCCTTTAATTACACCTCATTGCAACACCCAGATGTCAAATTAGCCATTCAAAAGCTCTCGAAGATACCTGAACATATTAAATTAGATGAAGAGATTATTCGTACTAAAGCCGAACTCTTAACCCATCACAAAGAAAAATACCCCCTCACTTCAACCGCATGGTTTGATTTGCTCACACAAAAAATTGAGCT
>CAYTVI010000058.1:0-6460 GCA_964441765.1 uncultured Sulfurospirillum sp. | reverse complement strand
ATTTTGGTGGCGGAAGATAATGAGAACAAACAACAGCTGATTCAAAAGACCTTAGAAGAGTTGGGTTTCAAAGTTACCATAGTTTCCAATGGGCTTGAAGCCGTAGAACACCGTAAAACAGACATTTACGATATGATTTTGATGGATATCGCGATGCCTGTGATGGATGGTGTTGAAGCAACCCATCAGATTTTAGCCTACGAAGCGATGAATCAACTCCCTCATATCCCCATCATCGCGATGACGAGCAATGCCTTGCCAGGAGATAAAGAGAGATTTATGAAAGAAGGGTTGGATGCGTCTATCACAAAACCACTTCATGCAAAAGAGTTTCTCGCACTTCTTGAACTGTTCTTCTGCCAAAAAGCACCTTCGCTTGATACGATGCGTGATACCTCTATCCTTCTTCTTAAAAAAAGCCCTTTGGAGAGTACGCTTTTTAAACATATTTTATCGCAATGGTCTACACATATTGATGAAGCCACCTCGTATGAAGCCTTCAAAGCGATGATTGCATCACACCACTATAACCTACTTCTTTTTGACAAAGAGATGCTTTTAAATGAAGAAAAAGAGTTGAGTGATTGGTTGGGAACTCTTTCGCAAGAACGTAAAACACAAAAAATCCATACAATCATGTTTGTTGACCCCAAAGAAAAAAGAGAAGAAACGCATTATTTTGATGCAGTGGTGGCAAACCAAATCGCTAAAAAAGAACTTGAAACGTTGATTTGCTCTTTTACATGTAAGGATTAAAACAAACAATAAACCTTCAAAGGTTTATTGTTTACATGAGATAACATCATGGATTTTTTGATATAAAGTGGTAATCTCTTCTTTTTTCTCAATGAAACTGTTTTTATTTGCAATCAAATATGCTGATGACTCCATAATGGTTTCAATGACTTTTAGCCCATTTTGCTTCATCGTACTGCCCGTCTCCACAATGTCAACGATAACATCTGAAAGCCCTACAAGGGGTGCTAACTCAATAGAGCCATAGAGTTTAATAATCTCAACCGCCATGGCTTTTTTAGAAAAATATTTTTGAGCAATATGGGTCATCTTTGTCGCGACTTTAAGTTCAGGTGCAGTGTAATCAATCTCTTTACCCTCCGCAATTCCCACACACACTTTACACTTTCCAATACCAAGATCGAGCAAACGCAATAAATCTTCATCTTTTTCTTCCAAAACATCAAGACCTACAACGCCAATATCAGCAGACTGATGCAAAACATAGGCTGGAACATCTTGGTTTCGCACCAATAAAAAGCGAAAGCCATCGGCTTCTAGGATTAATTTTCTATCATCAAAACGAAAAGATGTTTGAAAAATAGTTTCAAAAATAGCCAGTGTTTCATCTGCGATTCTGCCTTTAGGAAGGGCTACGGTTAACATAATTTAAGACTCCTCTAAATGAGCTTCTTTGATGGTTTTAAGCATCCCTCTAAAAATGAGAGTACGATCAAAAAAAGCATTTGTAAAATATTTGGAAAAAAACTTTCCATCACCACCTGTAAAGAAGATTTTTTTATCTTTACAGGTCGCTTCTAACATCAAAATCAAGGGTTTGACCACACCATAGGAGATGGCATCATTCGTTCTTTGTGGTAGTGCATCAAGAGCAATACTTGGATTAATAGGCATATCAAGGCGAGAAGAGATGGAACGATACGCCTTTGCATACGCTTCAAGACCGGGTAAAATAAATCCTCCTAAATGCACTCCACTGGACATAATATCAACCGTAATCGCACTCCCTGCATCAACGATCATGCCATCATTGATGGTACAACACGCTGCAATTCTATCAACACCCAAACCTTGATAGATGGTGTCAAATTCAAAATAAGGTTCAAGATCAACATAACTTCCTCGATGCTTCAAATAAGAGAGCAACTCTTCGTTCACGCAAATATAATAGACTCTCTCTTTGGTCGAAAAATCTTTAAATTGTGCATGAGAGAGTGTCCACACTTTTCCCTCTTGGTAACAATCAACCGTTGAGTTACCTATATCACATAAAATCATCGATAAATCCTCCAACCCTCTTCTTCTAAATACTTTTGTGCATGAGAGCATAAAGGAGCATTTAGGAGAAGATGTTTATGTTTAAAACGATGGTTTACATGTAAAACCACCTGCTCTTCTAACGCCAAGATTTCTTTGGCATTTTTCATCACAAAACGACTTTTTTGCTCCATATCAAACATAAGGTGGTAAAAACTTTTGAGGTCTATTCCACTTAAAATAGTCATTTTTTTGCGTGTATGAAGTACCGTTTTATCGATGGTAACAAGCGATGAAAAAAGCGTACCAGAGCCTATTTTTTCCAGTACACTTTTCATGATTTCATCACTTTAACGACGTTTATTTTTGATTGAGTTTAAAGAAGTTATTTTTATAATAGAGTGTATCGCTTGTGGTGAACATATGTGTTTCTATCTCATCAGGCAATTTGTAGACATTTAAAGAGACCAAATCTAAATCGGTCGCGATAATATACCCGCCTCTTTCAATCATATAGACAAAATTACCATAAATTGTACCTGCGAAGGTTGCAAAAGGAAATTTACGCTCTTTTAAGACTTTTAAATCTGGATCGGTGAGTATAACACGACCATCTTTTGTAAAGACAAAAATACGATTTTCCAAAACAATCACATCTTTCACATCTGCATCTAATAGCCCCATTGATTTTGGGTTAATAGAAACAACTTTACTTTTTGTTGCCGCAACTAAACGATCTCCTAAAACTTGAAGATAGATGATGTTGCCAAAGAATTTTTCATTGCTAACCACAACATCTCTGATAGGCTTACGTGTTTTTTCATCCACAATCAGTAGTTTACCATCCAATGTAGGATAAACAATCAAATCACCTAAGAAGAAAGGTGCTGCAATACGAGAATCTAAAACAAAAACATTGTCTTGTTTCAAAGCTAAAAGATGTTTACCGTCTCGAATATCCACAAGAAGCAATTCATTTGAGCCTAAAACCAGTGCCAAAAGATTTTCTCTTAACGTTGCCGAAGCCACGATACCACTAAATGTTTGAGTAAAAAGTACTTTTTGGTTTTCATCGATAATTCTGAGTTCTCCACATTGTGAAGCACTAACGTAGCGTCCTTTATCTTCGCCAAGATACATAAAGCCCTCAGCCAATATTACTTTTGAAAGTCCTTTTTTCGTAATAATCTGTCCGTTTGCCAAGGTTGCACCTTCACGGGTTGAATCAACCATAGAAGAAGGCAATGAGCCATCGTAACTCACCTTTCCAGAGAGTGTTTCTGGTGTAAAATACTGTCGCTTTGTGCCACAACCTGTCATCATAAGACCCAAAAGTGCTAAAGAAAAGAGTACGCTCAATGTTTTCATGTTATTTTAACCCTTGATAATGTTCTAAATTTTGTGCAATCTGTTTGAGTGGAGAATTTGGATCAATCTGTGCAAATTTAATTTTAGCTTCGGCTATCTTTTTTTCTTTTAGGAGCGCATACCCTTCTTGCAAAAAGACAAATCCACTCAGGAGTTCACTTTTAGCACTCACGCCCTCTTCCATTTGTGCTAATTGGTATGCTGCAATATCTGAGACGATAGGACTTTTACTGCTTGAAAGTTGCGCTAATGCTTCTTTATCATTGCGCTCAACTGCCATCTGCAAACGTACCATTTCGTAGAGCTTTTCATTTTTTTGTTTCAGTGTCTCAAGTGCCGATGTATTTTGTGGCTCTTTAAGAAGGAGTTCATAAGCTTCATTCGAGCTTTTAAGCCTATTTTGTTCAAGCATTGTATTGATGCTGTAACCTATTGCCCCGAAAATAACAACCGTTAAAAATCCAATGATATATCGTTTTTTACTCTTAAAAAAACGCTCTGTTTTAATCATGCCCTCAAGAAATTGTTCTTCAGTGCTGATCTCTTCTTTGACCGCTTTAATATTTTCCCTGATGCCCAATCTTTCATCCTTTGCATAAAAACAATTTTAAAAAACACGTAAAGTTTAGCACAACAAATATAAAAAGGGACTTTCAGTATCGACCAAAAGACAATTTGATACAATAGCGCTGAAAACAACCCTTAAGGATGTAAAACCTATGAAAATTGACGATACCCTTTTACAAAAACTTGAAAAACTCTCTGCGTTAAAAATCAGTGATGAAAAAAGAGAAGGCGTTATCAATCAACTCAGTGAAATTGTCTCTTTTGTCGAAAATCTCAACGAACTTGACTTAAGCACAGAAGAAGCAACCTTCACAACGGTAGCTGGAGGTACCCCGCTTAGAGAAGACAAATCCTTTGTCAATCCTGAAATCATTAAGACGATTTTAGCCCATGCGCCACAAAGTGAAAATGGATTTTTTGTTGTACCTAAAATTATCGAATAATCTTTTATAAGGAGCTTCTATGGCAACACCTAACATCAAGGCTTTACTCAAAAATGTCGTCGCCCATAAAGCATCTGATTTACACCTCGTAAGCCGAAGTGAACCTCAAATCCGTATTGATGGAAAACTGGTTCCTTTAGATATGGAACAACTCAATGGTACCGCTATTGAAGAGATGTGTTACACACTCATTACCGATAAACAAAAAAAGAAACTTGAAGAAGAAAAAGAGCTCGATTTTGCTGTTATGTTTCCAGACATCGGTCGCTTCCGTGCGAATTACTACTACACTATGAACACTGAACTAGCAGCTGCTTTTAGGATTATTCCTATTGATATTCCCTCACTAGATGATTTGCATTCGCCTATTGTTTTTAAAGAAATTGTTAAACGTGAAAAAGGGTTAATTCTTGTTACCGGTCCAACAGGAAGTGGTAAATCAACCACACTTGCCGCCCTTTTGAATGAAATCAATCTTTACGAACATCGTCACATTCTTACCATAGAAGATCCTGTTGAATTTATTCACACGAATAAAAAAGCACTTTTTTCGCATCGTAATGTTGGTGAAGATACTAAAAGTTTTGCACGTGCTCTTAAATTTTCATTGCGTGAAGATCCTGATGTTATTCTTGTAGGAGAGATGCGCGACCAAGAGACAATTAGTACGGCGATTACAGCAGCAGAAACAGGTCACTTGGTGATGGGAACTTTACACACCAACTCTGCAGTACAAACGATTAATCGTATTGTAGACAGTTTTGAAGGCGCAGAACAAGTTCAAGTACGCAATATGTTGGCAACGTCACTTTATGCTGTTATCTCTCAAAGTTTACTCCCAAAAATCGGTGGAGGAAGGGTTGCTATTCATGAAATCATGATTAATAACGCCGCTATCGCAAATCTTATTCGAGAAAATAAAATTCATCAAATTTACTCTCAAATGCAACTCAATCAACAAAAAACAGGCATGATTACTCAAACACAAGGCATGCTTAGAGCGCTAAAAAATAATACCATTACCAAAGAAGACGCTATTCGTTACTCGACACAACCCCAAGAACTCCTCAATAATATGGGAATCTAAAAAGCTTTAAGACTTCTTTAGTACAAAGAAGTCTTTTTACTTTTACTAATATTACAGCTTACAAAGGGTATACTATAGCCTAAAATTCCACATATATAGGCAAAGGCATTGGTGGCATGAACAACAACAATCATATCTCAGAGGTGATATTTAGCATTGCAGAAGAGACTTTCGCAAAGCTTAAAGCACTTAACATCCCTCCTTATCCAAAGTATTACCACGACACGTTTCTCGAGGCACTTAACAAAAGCAATGATGATGAGCTTCTTGATTTATCCAAAAAACACAGCTATCTCTTTTCAAATGCGCAACATGAAGAAATGGTCAATGAATCGTGCTTTGGTTTAGTCAAAAAGGGACTTGAAGAGTTTGTTAAGACCAGTGAAAATATTAAATTTATCTCTGATGAAAGTTCTGTTAATATCGATGCCATAAAAAAAGACTATACCAGCGTTGATACCAGTCAAGTCATACAAGCCTTTGACAATTTTCAATCTCAAATCATTAAAGAGCTTCAAGTTGCTGATGAAACAATTGCTTCATTAAAACTTGAAGTGGAACGCTTAGAACGCGAATCCAATATTGACCCTCTCACCAAGGCGCATAATAGAAGAGTGCTTGTGAAAGACTTAGAAGAAGTATTGAACTTTGGCAAAGAAAAAGCGATTGATATGCACCTTGTGATGTTTGATGCCGATGATTTTAAAAAAATCAATGACTCTTTTGGTCATATTGCTGGGGATAAAACACTTATTTTCCTTTCAAAACTCATTCAAAATTCTCTTCGTAGAGGAACGCGCATCTATCGCTATGGCGGAGAAGAATTTGTTGTTATTCTCAATCGCACCTCACTAGAAGAAGCCCTCAGCGTCGTTGATCGCATTATCAAAGAAACATGCGATAGCAAACTACTGTATAAAGGTCACGATATCCACTTAACACTCAGTGCTGGTCTTGCTTCTCATACCCAAGATATCTCAGC
>CAYTVI010000057.1:2548-13133 GCA_964441765.1 uncultured Sulfurospirillum sp. | reverse complement strand
TCTGTAAGGATGCGGTAAACGATGCGATTTTTTTCATCAATTCTACGGCTCCAATACTCCGATAAATCACCTCGAAGCCTTTCAGGTTTACCAATGCCTTGATTGCCATTTCTCATGATGTCTTGTAACAGTTGATTGATACGCTTTAGAGTCTTTTTATCTTCACTTTGCCATGATAAGTATTCTTCCCATGCTATGTGTGTAAAAATGATTTTTCGACTCATTGAGCCATCTTTTCTAACTCATCAAGGCTTTTTATGGTTTTGTTGGTACTTGCGATGGACTCTCTTAGCTTTTCTTGATTGTATGGGCTGTAAAAATCATCTTTACGCACCACTTCAAAAGGGATGCCACCTTTGTTTAAAGCTTGGCGTACAAACATATTGAAGGCTGTGGTCATGTTGAGCCCTAGCTCACTAAAAAGCTCTTCTGCTTGTTTTTTGACGGTTTCATCCATGCGGATATTAATGTTTACTTGTGCCATAAAAACTCCTAGATATTTTGTAAATTATAGCATAATGTAAATAATATTATGTATATTTATTTACAAAATTTTATTTTTAACGTATCGGACGGCTCAGTTTCCTGAGTGTCTTAAATGTCGTGATGGCAAATGCCACAAGGGCTGGTCCTATGACAAATCCCCAAAAGCCAAATGTTGCGAGTCCTCCGACGATGGCGAAGAAGATGATGAACTCATGCGTTCGCACCTCTCCTCCACTCATGGAGCGGTTGATGAAGTTTAGGATGACGAGTTTTACGATATTGTCGATGAAAAATGCCATCATTGCCCACGAATACACAGCGATAATCAGTGCGTTTAATGTGTTTCCTGCTAGGTACTCCCCAATAGCCACAGGTATCCACACTAAAGCCGTTCCAACCAAAGGAATGACCGAGGTGATGCCTGCTAAAAAGCCTAAGAAAAGAGCATTGTAGCCATCAAAAAAAGCGATGAAAAGCCCAAAAGCGAGTCCTTGTGTCAACATAACACCCAAAAGTGTGTAAAAAACGACGGCTATGGTTGTGCTCATCTCACGTAAAAATTGTCGTTTGACCATCCTGCTCAAAGGAAGAATAGGCATAAAAAAGAGCAAAATAGGGCGAGCGTAGAGGGTGAGAAAGAAGAAAAAGACGATGATCATCACCATCTCGCTTATCATCGACATAAAGGTTTTAAGCCCACTTCCAAGCCATTTTGTCGCAAAAGCGATAATCTCATCTTTGTGCATTTGGGTTAGAAGTACGAGTTTTTCAAACGGCTCTTCAAGCCAAGCAAGATACTCTGGGAGCATGTCGCTTTTTAGATTGAGCTGGTTGCCAAGTGTACGAATCGTCTCGATAATACGAGCAGGGTGTTCAAAAAGCTGAAACAAAAAAAGACTTAAAGGCAAAAAAATCATCAATGAAAAAAGCAAGGTCACAACAGTAGCAGAGAGAAAGTCTGAGGTCTTATGTAAAAACGCATATCGCTCTAAAAATGCCCTGACATATCGGTGCAAAGGAGCAATCGCCATCGCCATCAAAAGTGCGACGCTAAAGCTTTTTAAAAAAGGTGCGAAAAGCCACAACAAAACAAGAAACGCTCCAATACCCAATGCTTTTAAAAATGTATGCTGTTTCATGTGAACCTTTTGTAGTGAATTTGCAGGTTTATTGTAACACACTATGGTAAATGCAGACTGTGACTTCTTTACATGTAACGAAAAATGTACTATGATTTTTTAAATTTACGTTAGGAAAAAAGTATGTTTAAAAAAATAGTTGAGATATGTTCAGCGCTTTTGTTTTTACATGTAACACTTCTTGGAAATGACACAGCACTTCAAGCGTTGTTTGAAAATTATAACGTCAAAGGGACAATGCTTATCGAATCGCTTGATGGTAAAGAGCGTTATGTTTACAATGAAGCACGAGCCAAAACACCGCTACTGCCTGCTTCCACGTTCAAAATCCCCAATACCCTCATCGCCTTACAAGAAGGTGTAGTGGATGCGCAGTCCATCATCGTTTGGGATGGTGTGGAGCGAAGCATCAAAGCGTGGAATCAAGACCAAACTCTAAGCTTGGCATTTAAAAGCTCATGCGTGTGGTGTTATCAAAAATTTGCACGTGGTATTGGGCTAGAAAAATACGATGCGTATCTTCAAAAACTTAACTATGGCAATGCCAAAACAGGTGAAGATGTCGAGCGTTTTTGGCTCGATGGAGCACTTCGCATCAGCGCGTATGAACAAATAGCTTTTTTGAAAAAGCTCTATCAAGATGAATTGCCTTTTGCCCAAATACACCTTGATACACTCAAAGCCATCATGGTTGATGAACAAACCGCCACCTATACGTTGCGAGCTAAAACAGGCTGGGCTGTGCCAAAAGAAGCAGAACATCATGGCTGGTATGTCGGGTATGTGGAGGGTTCAAAAGGTGTTTACTTTTTTGCGACCAACCTTCTAACGCCCTCAAGTGAAGCCTTACCTTTAAGAAAAAGCCTCACACTTGAAGCACTTAAACGTAAAGGGATTTTGGAGTAAGAGCATTACATGTAACGCTCTTACTCTTTTTTATTTAAAAAGGTTTCGATTTCTTCGATGGCTTTTTTATTGGAGAGGTTGAACTTTATCTCGATACGGCGTGAGGCTTCTTTGTCCTCGACCCCATTTTTAAAGAGTCTATCACTGTAAGAACGTCCTGTGGCACTGAGGTATTTTTGAAGAAGTGGTGTTCTTTTTTCATCCCAACTGTAGATAAATGCCATCACTGCATAGGCTCGTTTTTGTGACAAGTCTAAGTTGTGCATGTATGAGCCATCTGAGTCTGTGTGCCCTTCGATGATGATATGGTCGATATTTTCACGAATGGTATCGTCTTTTAACAAGACATCAAGGTAAGGTTCAAGTGTCTCTTTGAGCTGTTTTTTAGCCTCTGGTTTGAGTTCAAATGAGCCAACAGCAAAAAGGACAGAAGAGGGCAGGCGAATAGCACCGCTGTTAGGGTCGATGTTGATTTTACGCCCTAGTTTTTCTTTGAGCTGTTGCACCACTTTGATGCGAATGCCCGTGAGGTTTTTAATACGTGCTTTGGTAATGTTCAAATCTTCTACCAACTGCTGATGCGCGGCAGTACTCTCTAAGAGCTTTGCACTTAAAAGTGCGATTTCACCTTCTTGAAGCTTGATGGTTTGGGTCGTGGTGCCTAACTCCACTTGACTTGCCACCAGTTCACCTTTTATCTCATCGCGGGAGAGTTCGGTGTCTAAAAGGAGTTTTTTGAGGTTTTCGATTTCTCTGTCGGTGAGTTGAAGTTTTTGGCTTACTTCTTCAAGGCTAGCTTCTTTTTGCGCAAGGATTTCTTGAGCGATACCTAGTGCAGCACTGGTTTCATTCATGTCAGAGCGTAAACGTAAAAAGTCGCGTTTTTTTTGCAAAAGCTCTTCTTGACTGAGGCGCAACACGCGCGTTTGTTCTTCCAAATCGCTTTTGATGCCTTTTAAATCCGTCTGCATATAGACATATTTGACCACAATAGCACCGATGAGCAAGATAAAGACAAACAACAACCCTGCCATCAAATCCGCATACGAGACCCAAAAATTTTGGTCTGCACTTCGTGAACGGTTGTAGCGCATTATTTTAACGCATCCATTTTTTGGATAATCTCTTCGGTTTGAGCGTCGATGATTTTAAGGCTCTCTTTAAGCGAGGCTACTTCGTCATTCTCTTCATCTTCATAACTTGGTGTTGTGGTCTCTTTGAGTGTTTGAAGCAGTTCTTGGTTTGCATTTAGGATTTCTTCATTGCTGTGCAGTAGCTTTACATGTAAATCCGTTGTCTTCTCATTGAAAAGGCTGATTTTTGTCAAAATATCTTCATGCAAAAGGCTCAAATCCCGCTGTTTTCCTTGTGATTGTGACAAGATATCCATCGCTTCTTTAATGTGCTCTGCACCTCGTTTAACTGCGGCAGCTTCGAGATTGAGCATTCTGTCAAAGAGCTCAAATTTAGACTCGATATTTTGGCTGAGTCTCTCAGAAAAATCATTGCCACTAAGCTGTTCAAACATTTTGCCTATTTTTTCAAAATGTTGGAGATTTTCTTGCAAGTAGGCTTGTTCTATCTCCTCTTTTGTCCAAAATAAAGACGCTGTTTTGGCTTGTAACGAGGCGATGTTTCTATCAAAACGGCTCAAACCTCTTTTTTCAAAAAATATCCACCACAGTGAAAGTAAAATACCGTAAATAGAAACGTAAAACGCCGTACCCACACCGCTAAGAAGCAAAGAAATCTCATGTTCAAGCGCACCTGCACTTTGCGAAGAAAAATCAGGCAACGTGAGTGCGATGGAGATAAAGGTTCCTAAAATCCCCATCGTTGGGAAAACGCCCGCTGCGATGGAAGCGTAGTTGTCGTTGCGAATACGCTTGGCATAAGTGTCGATAAAACTTTCAAACGAAGCGTTTGATTTGATAGTCGTGCCGATTTGCATGAGGTTTTTGGAAACATATTCGCTTAGCTCACGCTCAAAAGTTTGTGTGTTTGACTCAAAGGTGCACGCACCCAATTCTCCGTTGTGCTTTGCAAAAATAAGCGCCACCAGATAGATAAATCCAATCAAAACAATACTATGAACACCGACTTTAAAATGTAAAATATCTAAAAATCCAAGCACAAAATAAAGATAAGCAAGTGTAGGAAGAAGTATGAGCTTGAGATAGACCATCGTACAGCTTTTCTTTGGAGATTCGAGGGTGGCTAAGTTTTGGAGTGTTTCGTTTATATCTTCTTGCATCGATAAAACCTTTGTTTTTTGAATATTATAACAAAGCTATCTATACAGATAATTAACAAACGTCGAAATGGGTAAATGATTAACCCAATATTAATAGTAAAATACTACAATCTTCATTCAACAACACGATGAGCCTTCTAGGCTTTTACATTCCTTTTGTAAAAATACTAAGGTGGTCACATGTCTCAAAAACTCTCCAAACTTAATCGCCACAGTGTCAAGTCTTTGCTCAAAGAGACCTTGTTAAAAACGCTTGAAGCGATTCGTGAGCAGTTAAATCTTTTTTTAACCACACACGATCCTGAAAACTTGCACCAATATCGCGTGAATCTCCGTCTTGCACGCTCCGTTTGCCTTGAATTTGGTGCGTTTATGGAAAAAGAGCGTAAAAAAATCTTAGATGAAAAGCTGAAAATCCTTCAAAAACAGACCAATGAACTGCGTGATATCGACGTCTTTTTAGAATCCCTAAACAGTTATAAACCCATGGAAAGTGCTCTTTCTTATGCGGATTTTGTGCAGATTCAAAAGAGATTGGAGCATGAAAAAAGTGAGTGTTTGAGACTTTTTATGAGTGAAAGCGAAGTGCTTTTCAGAGAAAAAACAATGGCACAACTTGCAAAAATGCACTTTGATGAAAAGCTTTGTTTACCGATTGCTGAGGGGAAATTGCTAGCACATGTGCATGAGATTTTGCATAAACGCCTTAAAAAAATCATCAAACTTTCCAAAAAACTCTCTTTAGAAACACCCAATGAGCGTTTTCATAAGCTAAGACTTCAGTATAAAAAATTACGCTACACTGCCGACGCTTTAAACCTTGCATCGTTTGCCAAAAGTTTTAAACCGCTTCAGAGCGCTTTTGGGCATGTGCAAGATAAAAACAGCCAAATTGAGCGAATAAAACGTTACAACACAGAAAAAAGTCCTTTTTTAGAAGATATCATTGCCCAACTTGAAGCTAGATTGCTTCTGGATAAACAAGTGTGCATTGAATTATCGAGCAAAGAGAAGATGGAAAATATCGAAGAAAAACTTGAAAAAATATTTACATGTAAAGAAAATAAATCGTGACACAGCTGCATTACATCGCCCATTATCCTGAACACCTCAAAGCGCAAATCCACCAACTCATCGAACAAGAAAAACTTGGAATGTACCTACGCACCAAATACCCAACCACACACGCCATCACTAGCGATAAAGCGCTTTATGCGTACGTGATGGAGCTACGTGCCGAGTTTTTACGCAAGAGTGAGCCCATCACTAAAGTCCTTTACGATGGCAAAATAAGCGACATCAATGATGCTCTTGGGCTTCATCGTGTCACCATCAAAAACCACGGAGGACGCTTACGAAGCAAAAGCGAAATCCGTGTGGCTAGCCTTTTTAAAAACGTTCCAGAGCCTTTTTTAAAAATGATTGTGGTGCATGAATTAGCGCATCTTAAAGAAAAACAACACAATAAAGCCTTTTATGCCTTATGTGAAAGCATGGAGCCAAGCTACCATCAGTTGGAGTTTGACGTGAGGGTTTATCTGACGCATTTGGATGTGTTTGGGAAGGTGTATTGATGGCACGTCTAATCACACTTGGGCTTTTTTCAGCTCTTTTTTTCAGCTCAACGTTTGTGCTTAATCGCTTTATGAGCTTGGAGGGTGGGCATTGGGTTTGGTCAGCATCGCTTCGTTATGCTTTTATGATTGTGTTTTTACTCATCCTTTTACTCTTTTTTCAAGGTGTGAAAAAGACCATCGCTGTTTTTGTTCTTTTTAAGGCGCATTGGCTTTTTTGGACGGTGGCAGGGAGTATCGGTTTTGGTGGATTTTATGCGTTGATTTGTTTTAGTGCGGATTATTCACCCTCATGGGTCATTGCGGCGACGTGGCAGTTGACGATTATTGCTTCGTTGTTGGTGTTGATGCTTTTTGGAAGACGTTTTCCCTCTCGTGTCTGGTTGTTCGCACTTCTCATCGTTGGTGGTGTGGGTATGGTCAATTTTTCTCACGTAGAAAGCTTTTCATGGGACGTTCTTGTAAAAGGTGCCATACCTGTTTTGTTTGCCTCTTTGTGTTATCCTTTTGGCAATCAACTGGTCTGGGAAGCAAAGCACGGGCATCGCTATTTTCCCAAAATCGACTCACCGCTTTTGGACAATGCCTTTAATAAAGTCTTTTTACTCAGCCTTGGCTCACTTCCGTTTTGGGCTGTGTTGATAGCCCTCAACCTGCCACCACTTCCCTCATCTTCACAGATACTAAGCACCGCACTTGTGGCGTTGCTCTCAGGCGTGATTGCGACGAGCTTGTTTTTACGTGCGCGCAGTTTTGCGAAAAAACCCAGCGAAATTGCCGCCGTGGATGCCACACAAGCGAGTGAAGTTATCTTTGCGCTTGTAGGTGAAGTGCTTTTTTTAGGCATTGCTTTGCCAAGCATGTACGCATGGCTTGGTATGAGTTTGGTCTTTGGTGGGCTTGGGTTATTTATCTTTTTTCAAGAGAGGCGATAAAATGAATGTTATAAAATGGTGTTGTATCGTGTTTTTCGCTTTACATGTAAATGCAAAAAGTGCGTTTGAACTTACCCCTGAGATGTATGCTAGTCTTATGGCGAAGAGTTTAGAGGGAAATCTTCCTCAAAAATTTACATACAAAAAACTTGAATTGGTCGTGACAAAAGTCTATCAAGACAAACATCAGGTCTATTTTAACGCAACGACCATGCAGTATAAAGGCATTATGGAAGAGCTTAAAAAACATCGTTCTTTGCCTGAAGATGTTAAAAAACAGTGTCGTGATTTTTCAAAACTCTCTTTTGTCAATCAAGGTGTGGAGTACATCTTACAGGTAGAAGCGAAAAACGAAAAGCCTTTGGTCGTGGTGTATGACAAAGAGGCGTGTTCACCAAACTTCGACCCGCATCAAAAAATCTTTATCGGTGGATACAATCGCTACGGCTTAGATAAAAATGGCTACACACGTAAAGGGGTCAAACTTTAAAAAGAGGCTTTACATGTAAAGCCTCTTTAGGATTTAGGCATTGGCTTCTTTAAGTGCGGCTTCAACGTAAAGGGCTCGAAGTTTTTTAACCATCTCTCCTGGTTTTCCACTCCCAATAGGCTTACCATCAATCTCGATAATCGGAAGAAGAAAAACCGTGGCACTTGCCATAAACGCTTCATCGGCACTGAGTGCTTCTTCAAGACTAAAAAGACGCTCTTCGACTTTGATGTTATGTTCTTTTGAATATTCTAGTAAAAGTTTTCGACGGATACTTGGTAAAATAGCATTGGAGAGTGGGCGTGTGATGAGAACACCATCTTTAATGATAAATGCCGCTGAGGAAGTTCCTTCTGTGACATAACCATCTTCAACCATCCAACCCTCAAAAGCACCTTTTTGGTGAACTTCTTCTTTGGCTAACACTTGACCTAAAAGTGAGATAGACTTGATATCACGACGTTTCCAACGGATATCTTCGCAACTGACCACTTTAATACCTGTTTGCGCTAAAGGATGGTTAATAATCTCTTTTTTAAAGGTAAACGCCATAAACGTTGTTGGCGTGTTTTCAGGAAAATAAAACTCACGAGGTGCGACACCACGAGTGACCTGCATATAAATACCACCCTCAACAATCTCATTTTTAGCAATCAACGTATCTAAAATCGTGATAATCTCCGCTTTACAAAAAGGCGCTTTAAGACCAATTTTGCTCATACTTGCATCAAAACGCTCAAAAAATGGCTCCTTATCAATCACCTTGCCGTTGATAACAGGAACAACTTCATAAATACCATCGCCAAAAAGATACCCTCGGTCAAAAATCGATACTTTGGCTTCATCAGCGGGTAAAAAATCTCCGTTTAAAAAAACAATACTGCTCATAAAAGGCTCCAATAAAAAATATGTGACATTTTATCGCATCGTTGCTTAGGAGTTTGACAAGCGTTCTTACAGACTATTTTTTTTATAATGTATTTACATGTAAAAAAGGAGAGTCTATGTCACTCATTTCACATTTAGACCATTTGGTCTTAACTGTTGCCAATCTTGAACGAAGTTGTAAGTTTTATACGACTGTTTTACAGATGGAAGAAATCAATTTCAAAGGAAGAAAAGCTCTTAAATTTGGACACAGTAAGATTAATCTACATGAAATAGGGCATGAGTTTGAGCCCAAAGCTATGCATCCATGTGCAGGCAGTGCTGATATTTGTTTGATAACGCAGCTACCTATCCATGAATTTATGGAGCATTTAAAAAAATGTAATGTAGATATTCTTGAAGGTCCTGTAAATCGAACGGGCGCACGAAGTGAGCTTGTGTCTGTTTATTTTCGTGACCCTGATGGTAATCTTATCGAAGTGGCAAATGAACGTATAGCATTTTAATAGACTTCTTGCAGTTTTGCAAGAAGTCTATTAAAATTTTTTCTTCTTTTTTTTCTACGGAACACTATATGCAATTCTCTGTTGTGAAATAAAAACTCACAAAAGGAGAACACAATGGCAGATCTTAGACAAATTGCTTTTTATGGCAAAGGTGGAATTGGTAAATCTACCACTTCACAAAACACACTCGCGGCGATGGCGCACTACTTCGGTAAAAAAATCCTTATCGTAGGCTGTGACCCAAAAGCAGACTCAACACGTCTTATCTTGCATGAAAAAGCACAATGTACCATTATGCAACTAGCTTCAGAGGCAGGTACGGTTGAAGATTTGGAACTTGAAGATGTGTGTAAACCAGGAGCGGCTGAGTTTGATCCCGATAACACAGATATCACAGAAGGTTTTATCATGTGTGCAGAATCAGGCGGTCCAGAGCCTGGAGTTGGTTGTGCGGGACGTGGTGTTATTACAGCGATTAACTTCTTAGAAGAAGAGGGTGCTTATGACCAAGATTTAGATTTCGTCTCTTACGACGTACTTGGCGACGTTGTATGTGGTGGATTTGCGATGCCAATTCGTGAAGGTAAAGCACAAGAAATCTACATCGTTATGTCAGGTGAAATGATGGCAATGTATGCGGCAAACAATATCTCTAAAGGGATTTTGAAATACGCAAACACGGGTGGTGTACGTCTAGCTGGACTTATCTGTAATGCTCGTATGACAGATAGAGAGTATGACCTTGCAAAGCACCTTGCAGAGCAAATCGGAACACAACTTATTCACTTCGTACCTAGAAGTAACCACGTACAACGTGCAGAGCTTCGCCGTATGACAGTTGTTGAATTTGCTGATAAATCTGACCAAGCATTTGAATACAAAGAGCTTGCTAGAAAAATCATTGCAAATGACCTTAAAGTCATTCCTAAACCACTCGAGATGGATGATCTTGAAGCGTTACTCATGGAATTTGGTTTAGAAGAAGAAGTCGAAGCAGATGCTATCGGCAAAAAAGCAACAGCTTAATTAAAATAGGTATAAGGAGTACATCATGTTTATTTGTGGATATCACTTTCCAGCAACAATGGGAAATAAAATTAGTCACGAGCAAGTAGTAGAAAAAGTAACAGCAGAAGTTGGTGATCTTTCAGATGTGAGCTATGCAATTCTTATCTCTGAAAATCGTGATGGCGTAAAACAAGAAGACCTTAAAGTTGAAAAAGGTTCTTTCCTTTTCACAGCGTTAGCAGACTACTACAAAAAATCTGATATCGAAGGTGAGTATAAAATGATTTATTACACCAACAAATATCAAATGAGTGAAGTTTCTAAAGCAGTAGATGGTGAGAAAACAGCAGCTGTGTGCAAAAAACTTGACGATATGCTTCTCTACAGGGTCAAAGTCGC
>CAYTVI010000057.1:0-2448 GCA_964441765.1 uncultured Sulfurospirillum sp. | reverse complement strand
GCAATCGCTGAAGTGTTAGAAGCTTACCCTGAAAAGGCAAAAAAAAGTAGAGCAAAACACCTAGGCGTCGATACGCCTGAGGGTGTTAAAGGTGCATGTGATGCAACTAAGAGTAACAAACAAACCGTTCCAGGTGTCATGTCTCAAAGAGGTTGTGCTTATGCTGGAAGTAAGGGCGTTGTTTGGGGACCGATTAAAGATATGATTCATATTTCACATGGTCCTATTGGCTGTGGTCAGTATAGTCGTGCTGGACGAAGAAATTATTATATCGGAACAACAGGTGTTGATACCTATGTAACGATGAACTTTTCAACCGACTATAATGAAAAAGACATCGTTTTTGGTGGCGATAAAAAGCTTAAAGCTGCCCTTGCAGAAATCGATGAGCTTTTCCCACTCAACAATGGTATTTCTATTCAGAGTGAATGTCCTATCGGTTTGATTGGGGATGATATTCAAGCGGTTGCAAAGTCGTACAAAAAAGAATCAGGCAAACCTACCGTTGCGGTTTCTTGCGAAGGTTTCCGTGGTGTTTCTCAAAGTCTTGGTCATCATATTGCAAACGATATGATTCGTGATGAGGTGTTGCCTGATAATTCGTATAAAAAAGATTTTGAAAGTACACCGTACGATGTAGCGATTATTGGCGATTATAATATCGGTGGCGATGCGTGGAGTTCAAGAATTTTACTTGAAGAGATGGGACTTCGTGTTATCGCTCAGTGGAGTGGTGATGCGACGTATAAAGAGATGACATTGGCTCCTAAGGCGAAGATTAACCTTCTTCACTGCTACCGAAGTATGAACTATGTTGTTCGTCACATGGAGCAAGAGTTTGGAGTGCCTTGGATGGAGTACAACTTCTTTGGTCCAAGCAAAACCACAGAAAGCTTACGCAAAATCGCAGCGTTCTTTGATGAGAGTATCCAAGCAAAAACGGAAGCGGTGATTGCGAAATACACCGAGATGACAGACAAAGTCATCGCAAAATACCGTCCAAAATTGGAAGGCAAAAAAGTGATGCTTTACGTTGGTGGTTTACGCCCACGTCACGTTATCGGTGCGTATGAAGATTTAGGTATGGAAGTCATCGGAACGGGCTATGAGTTTGGTCATGGAGATGATTATAAACGTACCAAAGAAGAGCTTTCTCGTGCAACACTTATTTACGATGACGTCAACGAATATGAGTTGGAACACTTTGTTAAAAAACTCAAACCTGATTTAGTGGCAAGTGGCGTTAAAGAGAAGTACGTTTTCCAAAAAATGGGTCTTCCATTTAGACAAATGCACTCTTGGGATTACAGTGGTCCGTATCATGGATACGATGCGTTTGCGATTTTCGCAAAAGACATGGATTTGGCGATGAACTCCCCAGTATGGGCTCACACCAAAGCACCATGGGAATCAAATTAAGGAGAGCAAAATGCAAGACGTAGAAAACATCGTAAACGGGCAGAAGCTCTTTTTAAAACCAGAGTATCAAAGTGTCTTAAAAAATAAAACACCTTTTGAGAGTCATACAGGTGCAACCAATCCTGAAAAAGTCAAAGATATCGCGAAGTGGACAACCTCATGGGAATACCGTGAGAAAAACTTAGCACGTGAACATATCACAATTAACCCTGCTAAAGCGTGTCAGCCTTTAGGTGCTGTTATGGCGGCTCTTGGCTTTGAAAACACCATGCCTTATGTGCATGGAAGTCATGGGTGTGTGGCGTACTTTAGAAGTTACTTTACCCGTCACTTTAAAGAGCCAACCCCTTGTGTGTCTGACTCTATGAGTGAGAGTGCGGCGGTATTTGGTGGTTTGGCAAATATGAAAGAGGGTTTGCGTAACTGTAAAGCACTTTACAAGCCAGACATGATAGCCGTTTCTACCACATGTATGGCAGAAGTTATTGGTGATGACTTAAACGCATTTATCATCGGCGCACGTAAAGAAGCTGAGGGTGAACTTGATAGCACACCTATCCCAGCGGCACACACGCCTTCTTTTGTTGGTAGCCACATCACGGGTTATGACAATATGATGAACTCAATTTTACAAGAGCTCAACATGGTCGAAGAGGGCGTTGAAGTTGCAAAAGACGCTGAGCGTATCAACATCATTCCAGGGTTTGAACCGTACCTTGGAAGTTTAAAAGAAGTGAAAAAAATCGCTTCAATGTTTAGCGATAAAATCGTTATGATAGGCGATCACGAAGAACAATGGAACACACCAGCGGGTGAGTACAAACTCTACGCAGGTGGTACACCTATCGAAGTCGCTAAAAAAGCACGAAGTGCGGGTACAACCATCTCTTTACAGAAGTATTCAACCGTTGCAACGGGTAAGATGATCAAAGGCGATTGGAAACAAAACTACGTTACATGTAATCCTATCGGACTTGCAGGAACGGATGCGTTTGTGATGAAGCTAAGTGAGCTTACAGGCAAGCCAGT
>CAYTVI010000056.1:0-13423 GCA_964441765.1 uncultured Sulfurospirillum sp. | reverse complement strand
AAGCTTGCCTTAAAAGGCAGAGTTTAATGCCTAAAAATTACTAATTAGTAAAAAGGAAACACAATGAAAATTAAAACACTCGTTGCATCATCTTTGATAGCAGCATCAACACTTTTTGGTGGCACATATGCCGTAGATCCTGCACATTCAAGTGCTGATTTTAGTGTCAAACACATGATGATTTCAACCGTAAAAGGCAATTTTGCAACCTTCTTTGGTAGTTTTGAATACGACGAAGCCAACAAACAGCTCAAAGCACTTAAAGGTGAAATTGCAGCGGCTTCTATTGACACAGGTATTAAAGACAGAGATGATCATTTACGTTCAGCAGATCTTTTTGATGTTGCAAAATACCCTACGATTACTTTTGTTTTAGATGAAGTTAAAGGGGATAAAGCATACGGTAAATTAACCCTTCATGGTGTAACAAAGCCTGTAGTATTAGCCTATGATAATGGTGGTGTTGTCAAAGATCCTTGGGGAAAACAACGTGTGGGTGTTGGTTTGAGCGGTAGCATCAACCGTTCTGATTTTGGTATCACATGGAACAAAGCTCTTGAAGCTGGTGGTGTTGTTGTGGGAGAAAGTGTGAAAATTGATGTAGCCCTTGAGGGTGTTTTACAAAAGTAAGCGATAAAAAAGCCAAAAGGAGAGATTCTTCTTTTGGACTTTTTTCACAAAACTTTTAAAAGTGTATAAGTTTTGTGAAAAAAGGATAGACCATGACAAAAAAAATAGCGTATGAATCATTACATGTAAGCCAACACAGTTGGTTAGAAAGTCGTTTCCACTTTTCTTTTGCTGATTATTACAATCCTAAAAATATGCACTATGGCGCTCTTCGTGTCATGAATGATGACGTCATTGCGCCACACAGCGGTTTTGAGATGCACCCTCATCGTGATATGGAAATTTTTACCTATGTGATAGAGGGTGAATTGACACATAAAGACAGTCTTGGAAATGAAGAGAGATTGTATGCAGGCGATATTCAGTATTTAAGTGCGGGTAGTGGGATTTTTCATTCTGAAAAAAATGAGAGTGACGCGCCTGTGCATCTGATACAAACATGGATTATGCCCTCAGCCAAAGGAGTAACACCTCAGTATGGCTCTTACGCTTATGATGCAAAAAAACGTCAGAACCTATGGCAACATCTTTTTGGTTCTGAAAAAACCGATGCATTGATTCACTTTTACCAAGACGCCAATGTGTATGCGAGTATTCACGATAAGAACTTTAAGAGTACGTTAGTCCTAAGTGAGGGCAGACAAGCCTATGTGAAAGTGATGAAAGGTGAAGTGCGTTTAAATGCGCAACATTTACGCCAAGGTGACGCGGCAGAAGTGGTTGGTGAATCTTTAGAATTTGAAGCGTTAGAAGAAGCTCATCTTTTAGTCATTGAAATGCAAGCAGAGTAAGATTTACATGTAAGGATTTTCCCTTACATGTAAAGAGCATTTAGGACTATTTATCCTCTTTTTTCATCGCTTCTTTAGCGCCTTTAACCGCGCCATCCATCATGGATTTTGCTACTTCCCATGCACGGAAACCAAGCTTTTTAGCATCAATTGCTATCTGTTTAGCTTTTTCACTTTCAAAATCAAATTGTTTGAGAGATTCCATTTTTGAACTTGCTTTTTTCTCAAGTTCTTCCACATCCTTTTTGAGTACTACAAGCTTTTTTTCCGCCTCAGCTTTGAGATGTTCCATACGTTCCGTAATCACCTCTTTTGCTTCATTAGCAGCGCGTTTAATGCGTGCGGCTGAGCTGTTCATCTCGGAGGTCATTTCACGAATAATCGTTTGAGAAATACCTTCTGTTTGGCTGGCGAGTGCTTCAAGTTGGAGGATAAATTGTTCATCAATTTTCAGTAACTCTTTGCGCAACAACGATAAATCCGTCTCAGCCAATCCTTCCATCTCTTCCGTTGGTGCGTATTTGAGGTCGTTTTTAAATTTTTCAATGGTTTTCGTTACACCATCGTGAACACCGTTGATAGTCCCTTCTAAAATAGCTTTGGCATTACCCAAATCTTCATCAGCAATATCCATCGCAGATTCGATGATGGTGCGTGAGATATCAAGGATTCTAGCTTTTGTTAAAGCCCCTTCGCTGATACTTTGAAACGAGAGGTTTTTGGTGATTTCGTAAATCGTATCTTCGATATCACTTCCTTTTTCCAGGGTCGTGAGTAAGGCTTCTTGTGAGGTTTCTTTGAGGATACCTAGAAGCTCGACACCACGCAGTTTTGCATCATGAAGCGCTACAAGAGCGGCTTCTTGCGTATCACTTGGAAGCTTGGCAATATGCTGTTCGAGGATATCAAATGAAGATGCGATGGTCGAGCGAATCTGCTGTTTTTGTGTAAAGATACTTTTTTCAAGTTGCTCTTTTTCATAAATGGTTTTGTATAAGAAAGCTTCTTTATCGTAACTTGCCGCTTTTAAAAGACCATCGATGACGTGATTGACCGCGCGAGGGGATTTAAGTCCTTCATCGTGCAAAGCTTTACAATAAAGCTCAAACAGCTCACCTAAGCGATTTTGGATACTTTTTTCCTCTTTGAGCTTTTGAATCTTTTTGCGCGAAAGCTCAAAACTAAGCTCTGCTATAAAGTTGAGAAGTTGAGGATGTTCTTTATTCTCACGTAACGTTGCTAGGAAAATGGTGTAGGTTGATTCCATGGTTGTTGCCTTTTTAAAGTACGAATTTAATATGTTGATGGGATTTAAATGCTTGAAACAAGGTTGTACGTTCATCATCACTGTGAACTAAAAGTGTTACGCTATAACTCATATAACTGCCATTTTTACTGGCTTGAGATGGCTTGACGTGGTGCAATCGCTCATCAATAATCTCTTGAATGATAGAGTGCACATCATGCTCTTTTGGAACAAAAAGTTTGTATTCCCACTCACAAGGATAATCAAGCTTAAGCTCTTGTGTAATCTCCACTTTTTCCTCCACTTTTTGATTCTAAACGAATATTGTTAATAATCATGCTTTTATCAATGGCTTTTGCCATATCGTAAATGGTTAATAGCCCAATGCTAACTCCCGTTAAAGCTTCCATCTCTACGCCCGTTTGACCTTTAAGTTTTGCGGTTACAAACAGTTTGAAGCCAGGCAATTCAGGATGTTCTTCTACGTCACAATTGACAGAGGTGAGCATCAAAGGGTGGCACATAGGAATCAAATCGCTGGTACGTTTTGTCCCTAAAATCGCCGCAATAACGGCAGTTTGTAATACAGGACCTTTTTTTGTTTTTTCACTCACAATCATCTCATACGCTTGAACGCTCATGGTAATGGTCCCACTTGCTACTGCAACACGAAAACTCTCGTCCTTATCGCTTACATCCACCATCTTAGGTCTATCTTTTTCATCCAAATGAGTCAGTTTCATCGATGCCTCTAATGTTTTTGAAATGATTATAACACCATTTCTCTTAAGTGATTGTGTATCAAATCTTCTCATTTTTAAAAAATGCTCAAAAGGATTGTATTGAAAAAGATATTATTATGCTACAATGGATTACCACAAAAGTTTCTATAGGGCATTTTGAACAGCCTAGTTTCGGGCAAAATGGCTGTAGGGACTGAAAAATTAGGAGTGTAGGGCAGATGAATATTTACGTAGGTAATGTGAAGTATGAGATGACTGAAAGTCAACTCAAAGAGATGTTTTCAGCGTACGGTGAAGTAGCAAGTGCACGTATCATCACAGACAAAGAAACAGGTCGTTCAAAAGGTTTTGGTTTTGTAGAAATGCCAAATGATAATGAAGCAAAAGCTGCTATCGAAGCTACCAACGAAAAAGAGATTGGCGGAAGAACACTAAAAGTGAATGAAGCTAGACCTCGTGAAGAGCGCCCAAGAAGAGCTCCACGTTACTAATATCTCTCGAAAAGGGCGATAAAACGCCCTCCTTACTTTCTTTAGCGAGAAAGTGCAAATCCTATACCGATTCTATCACTTCGTTTATCATAATCAATAAGACTTTCCCCATACCCACTATAGAGTTGAATGTAACCAAATAAGCCGTCATCCCACAATGGAAATGTCCAATCAAACTGAACTGCTCCACGGCTTTGCGGGTTAAAATGCATGTTATGACGGGCTAAGAGTTTAAAGGTATGTGCACCCCAAGGGTAAATCAACTCCAGATCACCGTATCCTAAGTAATCATCAATGTTAGGGTTGTCATCGGTATCGGCATTTTCAGGAAGTCTGTACCAAACACGAGGGGCGACGATGAGCCCTCCTAGTTGAAGATAGGCTTTAGCGTAGAGGCGATTCCATGAGCGAGATTTTGGAACATCTTGACCGTTAGATTCGTGTAAAAGACCAAATTGATAGGCTTTAAGGAAGCTCTCTTTATCAAAATGAGGCATCACCATAAAAATTTCAGGTTGATAATTTGTCTCTCTAAACGGAGCTGATTCTGCCGCTGTTTGCCACCATGAAGTTTGGGTGTACCCTAAAACAAATGTCTCATGCAATCCAAAGAGATTGTCAATAAGGTTTTTTTGAAAACTGAGCTGAAATTTGCTCTCTGTTTTTTTGCGATCATCCGCATGAGAAGCCCCGTCGTAGGTTGCGGGTAGAAGATAGTTCATTTTATAAGGGGCTAAATCAAAAATCTTATTCATCATCTGTTCAACAGAGCTGTAAGTTTTTGGATCACTTTCATAAGCCGATAAAACACTGCCATAGACCTCTTGTGTGCGCTCAATCTTAGCGACTTTACTTTTCAAAAGACCCTCTTCAAGCGCCTTGTTTTTGGGTGTTTTGCCCAGTGCTAAGCTTGAAGCTTTTTTATACCATTCCATTGCAAGCACATAATCACCTTGGACTTCATGCCACTCAGCAAGGGTAAAAGCGGCGTTTGCATCGCCATTGTTGGCACGCTCTTCTAAAATCATACTATCGGTTGCCCAAAGCGAAAGTGTGAATTGTGCTACAATAACAACCCATAATAATTTTTTCATTCACGTCCTCTTTACATGTAAACTAAGAGGGAACATTATAGCAAAAAAGGGGAGAGATGATTTCGCAGCGCAGAGGAAATCTTGCAGGCATTTTTGCCATTATGTTATGGTCAACACTGGCTCTTTTCACCGTTTCTACCGGCAATATTCCTCCTTTTCAACTCACGTTTATGGCATTTAGTATTGCTTTTTTGATAGGTGTGCTAGGATGGCTCAAACAAGGAGAAAATGTTTTACGCTATCTTCGCTTACCATTTCGGGTATGGGTTTTAGGGATTTATGGACTTTTTGGATACCACTTTTTCTACTTTTTAGCGCTTAAAAGTGCTCCTTCTTTGGAAGCTAATTTGATTAATTATTTATGGCCCTTGTTGATTGTGCTTTTAAGTGCCTTTTTGCCCAATGAAAAGTTACGATGGTTTCATATCGTAGGTGCGTTGTTGGGATTTTTAGGGGCATTTTTATTGATAGGCGCTAAAGGTATTGCTTTTTCACCTGAGTACACACAAGGCTATTTTTATGCGCTGATTTGTGCATTTGTGTGGAGCAGTTATTCGGTACTTTCACGTTATTTTGGTGAAGTGCCAACACTAGCGGTGGGTGGTTTTTGTGGGGTGAGTGCCTTGCTTTCTTTAGGGGCACATCTGCTGTTTGAAGAGACGATTTTTCCTACATTTATGGAGTGTCTTGCTGTGCTAGGACTGGGGCTTGGACCTACGGGTATTGCGTTTTTTGTGTGGGATTATGCGATGAAAAAAGGCGATATTAAACTTATAGGAGCACTTTCTTATGCAACACCTTTATTATCAACCCTGCTCTTAGTTGTATTTGGGCGTTCAAGCCCGAGCCAAACGGTTTGGATAGCGTGTCTTTTGATTGTTTTTGGCTCGGTTGTTTCAGCATTGCCTTTTTTTAAAACACTTTTGGAGAAGATTAGTAGACGTAATCCACCACTTTTGTAACGGTATTAATCGATTTTAAAAAGGTCACGACTTCTACATGTAAAGGATGAATGGCATACGCTTGCAACGCTTCTTTGGTCTCAAAATCAGTCACAAGTGCTAGGTCAAACGCACGCTCTTCGGGTGAAAAATTGACACCCACTTCGATATGTTTTAACACATCAATCTTTCCTTTCATCCCCATAATACGCGCTTTAACCGCCTCTTTATTTGCCTCAGAGTTGTCTTCTAGTTTAAAAAATACAATATGTTTAATCATTCCGTGCTCCTAAAAATTTCACTCATTATAACTTTTTTACTATGACAAAGAGATGATTTAACACCTATTTAACACGGGCTTGTTATACTCGATTTAAAAAAAGGAGAGACAAATGGTACGATGGTTTGTAAGCAGTGTGGTGATGTTTATGCTTAGTATGGGTTTATATGCGGGTGAGTTTAGTAAGGTAGCAACAGGTGAACCAGAACTCATTCAAAAAGGCGAAGAGAAGCTTTATTGCCCTATTTGTGGAATGAATTTAAAGCAGTACTATAAAACCTCACACGGGGCGATTTTGAGTGATGGGACAGCCAAGCAGTATTGTTCCATTCGCTGTCTTGCCGTGGATTGGGAAGCGATTGAATCACGTCTCGTTAAAATTGTCGTCACCGATGTGAAGAGTGAAAAGCTCATTGATGCAAAAAAAGCATTTTATGTGATTGGCTCTAACATTCCTGGTACGATGAGTATGGTGAGTAAACTGGCATTTGAAAAAGAAGAGGATGCTAAAGTTTTTATCAAAGAAAATGGTGGAGAATTAGGCACATTTGAGATAGCTTTTGCAAAAGCTCGTGCTTCTTTAGAAACAGATGTAGATGAGTTTGTCAAAAAGAAGCAAAAAGGGATGTACCCTATGGGAGAAAAGATTTATCAAAAAACTTGCGAAAAAGAGAAAATACATTTGCATGATTTCAATACGATTAGTGAACTTAAGGTCTCTTTGAAAAAAACAAAGGTATGCGGTGAATTGGAAGAAAAAGAGCTTCAAGCCATCTCGTTGTATCTGTGGGAAGTGTTACGTTTTGCAGAACATGCACATGAGCATAAAACCGTTATTCACGTTGAAAAAGATGAGAAATGCCCTGTGTGTGGCATGTTTGTCTATAAATACCCCAGATGGGCAGCTCGTATGAGTTATGAAGAAAATGGTAAAAAGGTAAGCCACGCCTTTGATGGAGTGAAGGATTTACTCAAGTTTTACCATAATCCAGCCAAATGGGGAAAATACACAAAACATAATGATGAAGCGTATACGATTTTGGTGAGTGATTATTATACACAAGAAGCGATTGATGGTAAAAAAGCGTTTTACGTTATAGGGAGTGATATTTATGGTCCAATGGGAAAAGAGTTTATCCCCTTTTCGACTTTAAAGAGCGCGCAAACCTTTTTGAAAGACCATAAAGGATCGCAGATTTTAGAATTTTCTAAAATCCTCGAATCCTTAGTTTACGCGCAAGATAAATAATTTAAAGAAGATGAGGTTGTTCGAAGCTATACCCTTGAAATAAATCAAAAGGAAGCGCTTGAACAGCCTCTAAGGTGCTTTGTGCGTTAATATACGTTGCAACTGTTTTGAGCTTTTTGTTATGGCAATGGTTTAAAAGTGTGTTGCATTGCTCTTTTGCAGTTGCATTTAAAAGGAGGTTGCGTATGATATCTCCATGCATTTTGACATAATCCACACTTCCTTCTTTGAGCGCTTCAACAAGAGATGTTTCTGAGACATTGTCCAAAGCAACACCAAAGCCATCTTTTTTTAATGTTTCGATGATGGCGAGGATTTTTGGATCTAGCATTGGGGTGTCTGCTTGGATTTCAAAAACGACAGGATAGCCTGCAAGAGCCTGTCTTAAAAATGAAAGACGCTCGGTGTTGAGGATATCTTCTAGCGAAAAATTAATGCCAATTTTCATCTGAGGATGTTGTTGAAGAAGGGTTGTAATTTGGTCTGTGATAGAGCGAAGCAAAAGGTCGTAGAGATTTTTTTCACGCGCAATATCTAAGAAAAGCTTAGGCGATTGTAACTCTTGGTCACATTCCAATCGTAGCAAAGCTTCATAATAGCAAGGTGTTTTTGCGTGGTCAACAATCGCTTGAAACAGAAGAACGATTTTCCCTGTTTCGATGGCACGTGTAATGGTTTGGATTTTTTCTTCTTCACTGGCTTCCATAAGCGTATTAGCAAATTCAGAGTAGGTTGCAAAGGGTTGATTCTGAGCTTTTGCCACGAGAAGAGCTTTATACGCTTTAGCCAGAGGATGAAAATGGTCAAAGCTAATCCCAATATGGGTTTCAAAGCTAATGGCTACGCCGTTGTAATGGTACGTTTTGTGACCAAAGGCATCGCTGAGTGCAAAGATGATTTGTTCCATCTTTGCAAGCTCAAAGGGAATATCCATCAACAAGGCAAATTGGTCATCTTTGACCCTAAAGGCTTCCATCATGTTTGTTTGCGCAAAAACTAAAAGCTCATCTGCTAGAGCGCGCAGCACAAAGTCACCACCCTCATCGCCATGGGCTAAATTGATAGCTTTGAAATTTTGAATATCCACTAAAAAGAGTTTAGGTTGTTTACATGTAAGAAGTTTTTCATCTAAAGCTTTCGATGAAGCAATGAGAGTTAGAGTGTCTATCATAAAAGTCCTTTCGCTTGGGTGTATTCTTCAGGATGGTTTACATTAAAAAAGGGCGCATCTTCTTCAAAGTCATGGTATAGAGTCTTTGAAGCATGAAGAAGATTTCCTATTTTATGGTCATTGTTTTGAAGCATCTGCTTGATATTAGGGGTAATAGAAGGTGCATAGATAGCACACAGCGGATGCGAACCAAAAGGTGAACGCGCGATAACAGCGTCACTGTTTTCGTGTGGCATCATATGGTAAAGCTTTTGAAAAACATCGGGTGTTACAAAGGGTGTATCAACACTTAAAACGCAAACGGGTGTGCGTAAGTATTCTAAAATACTCAAAAGTGCAATCAGCGGTGAACTCTGCTGATACGTTGGAATATCTTCAATAAAAGAGGCGTCAAAAGAAAATTTTGCATGGTCTTTACAACTTACATGTAACGTTTCAAAGTGCGGTTGAAGTCTGTTGATTTGAAACTCTGTCAAGGTTGTAAAAGCCCCAAAAGGAAGCAGTGCTTTATCACTTCCCATACGCGAACTTTTACCTCCCGCCAAAATGACTAAAGGGAGCGGAAGGTGTATCATCTATAAATCTCGTGGGTCGGTGATTTTGCCCATCACAGCACTGGCGGCTGCAACAGCGGAGTTAGCAAGGTAAATTTCGCTTGTACGAGCACCCATACGTCCGACAAAGTTACGATTGGTTGTGGAGACACAACGCTCACCTTCGCCTAAAATTCCCATGTATCCGCCTAAACACGCACCACATGTTGGGTTACTAAAGACAGCTCCCGCTTCGACAAAGATGTCTACCAAGCCCTCTTTTTGCGCTTGCAAAGAGATTTTTTGTGTGGCTGGAGTGATGATAAGACGTGTTTTGCGTGCGACTTTGCGCCCTTTGAGGATGCTTGCCGCGATGCGCAAATCTTCCAACCGACCATTGGTACAACTGCCAATAAAGACTTGGTCGATGTTTAAATCGTCTTTGACCGCTTCATTGATAGACTTGCCATTGGAGGGTAAGAAAGGATAGGCGATAACAGGTTCAAGATTAGCCACATCGATGTGAAGGACTTGCATGTAAGTCGCATCTTCATCGGAGTAGAAGAATTTTGGCTCGCGTGCAAGATTTTTATCGCTTAAGAAGGCTTTGGTTGTCTCATCAACCGCCACGATACCACTTTTTGCCCCTGCTTCAATTGCCATGTTACACAAAGAGAAACGATCATCCATGCTTAGGTGCGCGATGGTATCACCTGTAAATTCAAGTGTGCGGTACAACGCACCATCCACGCCTAAAATACGAATCACTTCAAGAATTAAGTCTTTTCCATAGACATGTTTTTTAGGTTTGCCACTAAAGATGACTTTGATGGATTCAGGTACTTTAAACCAGTTCTCACCCGTAATCATCGCAAACGCTAAGTCGGTTGAGCCCATGCCTGTAGCAAATGCACCAAGAGCGCCGTGTGTACAGGTGTGAGAGTCCGCACCGATGATGACATCGCCTGGGACAACCAGCCCTTTTTCAGGTAAGAGGGCATGTTCAATTCCCATGTCTTTTTCATCAAAATAGTGTTTGAGGTCGTGTTTGTAGGCAAAATCACGGCTGATTTTGGCTTGATTAGCACTAGCGATATCTTTGGCTGGAATGTAATGGTCCATGACGATGCTAAAACCATCTGGATTGGCAAGCTTGGTTGCACCACTTTGTTCAAACGCACGAATCGAAATTGGTGTTGTAATATCGTTTCCGATAACCATATCTATTTTGCTTTTGATAATCTCTCCTGCGAAGACAGGACGACCCACATGGTCGCTAAAAATTTTTTCAGTGATTGTTTGACCCATAATCATACACCTTGTATTAAAAGTGGGTTATTTTAGCAAAAAATGGTTTAAGAAAAAAAAGAGGGATGAGGTAGCGTGTCACTACCTCCATCTAAAAAGCTTATTTACCGCAGCCACAACCGCCTGAACCACATGAGTTTGAGTCGTTTTTAGAAGTGTCGATGTTAAAGGGAAGATACGCTGGGCACCAACCAATGGCAGCCGTGAAAACTAAAACCGCGCCAATCGCACCAAACCAGCTTTGATACGCAACCCCTGCTAAAATAATGGCAATTCCTGCACCAAAACGAATCATCTTATCGATTTTTCCTACATTGCATTTCATAGCAAACTCCTTGAATATTTTTAAGAAGTATAATCAAATAAGATAAATTTTGTCTGTAACATAGGTTACAAAAGTTCTATCTCTTTGCGGTGGAGTTTAATAAGCCCTTGACGCTCCAAATCTTTAAGCACACGGCTGATAACAACGCGAGATGTTCCCAGAGCTTCAGCAATCTCTTCGTGTGTGGCTTGAACAAGCGTGGTGTGATGATTTTTAAGCCAGGTTAAAATGCGGCTATCGAGCTTTTTAAATTTAATATCTTGAATCAGTGTCGCAAGCGCGTCAAGCTTTATCGTAAAAAGAGAAAAGACGTAGTTAAGGTAAGTGGGAGATTGATGCATCAAATGTTTCACCACCGTTTCACTGATAAGCCATCCCTCAACATCGCTAAGCGTTTGCGCTGTTCCAATCGCTGGTGTTTGCGAAATCGTACTAGAGGTGTTAATCACGCACTGTTCCCCCTCTTTAAGAGCATAAAGAGATATTTTTTTCTCATTATCGCCATACATATAAAGCTCAATTTCACCTTGGGAAAGCAGGAGAATATCTTGACAAATATCTTCTTGATAAAACAAAATCGTATCTTTAGGAACAGAAATCTTTTTAGCATGCTCTTTTAAATAAGAGAGTTCGCTAGGCCTTAGGCAGTGGGCGAAGGGAAAATCATCAAGAGAATGCATCGTTTTCCTTTTTACATGTAAAGTGATTTATTTTAGCAAAATGAGCATAAAAAAGACTCATTGCCTTGGCTAAAATTTTACGAGGAGAGATGTGGTACAATACCCAAGTGGTACTTACATGTAAAAACAAAAGGGGTGTTTACCAATGAAAATAACACAGCTGTGTGCTTTGAAAAAAAGCGATATTGAAAAGCATACGAAGAAGATTGTTAAAATAGTTAAAAAGCCAAAGTTCATCTGTTCTAAGTGTGCGAGAGTGGCGAAGGAAAAAGAGTATTTATGCCATCCGCTTAAGATGAAGTCATAAAACCTTTATAATTTTCACAAAAGCGTTTTATCCCCTCGTTTTTAAAGGCTTCTTCGTCCCATGGCTTCTCTTCAATAATGTCAAAATACTCTTTTTTGAGCACATAGACTTCCGCGTCAACGCAATTGTTCAAAAGTACACTTTTTCGCTCATAATATTCACCCTCAAACGCATCGAGTTTATCTATGTCATAAGGCTCTACATCGTAGTATAAAACACCTTTAACCGACTCATTCGCCTCAAAAATGACAGGGTATTCTTCGTGTTTTACGCAACGTCTGGCATAACCTTCCAAAAGAGCGGGTGCGTGAGAGTATTTCCCTGAAACGAGTTGATTCCATACCTCTTCAAACATCAAAGAACCGTAGGTAAAAATATGTGCCATAAGCGCTCCTTTTTGTAAAATCATACTGCGTTTACATGTAAAAAAGTGATTAAAAAAGTATCAACGAGGTATAATGAGTCTTATACAAATACCATCTATGGATATCACGATGCAATTAAGACGCACCTACAATACGCATACGGACTTTAAAGCATTAACGCATCTGTTGGATGCAGAACTTGCCCTGCGTTATGGCGTGGCGCAAAAGCAGTACGATGAACATAATGTGATTGAGCCTATCGATACAGCATTGGTAGGATACGATGCGCACAATAACCCGATTGCCTGTGGCTGTTTTAAAGTCATTGCGACTGATACCGTTGAAATCAAGCGTATGTTTGTAGCACCGCTTTTTCGCAGACAAGGGTTTTCGCGAATGCTCTTGATGGCTTTAGAAGTATGGGCATGTGAGCTTGGATACACCAAAGCCGTTTTAGAAACAGGAAAAGGTCAGCCTGAGGCGATAGCACTGTATACGCAATGTGGCTATCGTATCATCGCTAATTATGGGGTGTATGTTGGAATGGAAAATAGTGTGTGTATGCAAAAAGTATTAAAAGGATAACGCATGGCAAAATGTGTTTTTGAAACGCCTTTAGGAAAAATCATTGCTGTTGCAGATGAAGAAGGTCTTTGTTCGTTGGATTTTGATGAAAATGCTTCGGCTAGTGATGAAGAAAATGTACATCTCACTCAGCTTCAACGTGAGCTTTCCGAGTATTTTGCAGGCAAAAGAAAGACTTTTGATGTGCGCTTAAACCCTAAGGGAACCCCTTTTCAAAGAGCTGTATGGCGCACGTTGTGTGATATTCCTTATGGAAGTGTCATTTCGTACAGCCAAGAAGCACAGATGCTCTCCCACGAAAAAGCAGTACGTGCGGTGGCGAATGCCAATGGCAAAAATCCTATTCCTATCATCATTCCTTGTCACCGAGTGATTGCAAAAGATGGAGGCATTGGTGGGTACAGTGGCGGAATTTGGCGAAAAGAGTTTATGTTGGAATTGGAGCGAAAAAACGGATGAACGTACTTATTACGATGGATTCATTTAAAGGGTGTGCCAGTTCGCGTGAACTCTCCTGTGCCATCGAAAAGGGCATCAAAGGGGTTTATCCTGACGCTTTGATATCGGCGTATGAAATCGCCGATGGAGGCGAGGGAACCCTTGAAGCAATGGTGGCAAATAGCGGGGGTAAAATCGTTACATGTAACGTACATGACCCATTGATGCATGTGATAGAAGCACAGT
>CAYTVI010000055.1:0-13496 GCA_964441765.1 uncultured Sulfurospirillum sp. | reverse complement strand
GGTGCTAAGAAAACTTCAGGTTTGAGTATGGAGAGAATTTTATGTTCTATCTGCACACTTTTTTCTACAAAAGAGGCTAATTTCGGTGTTTGAGGCTCACGCTGTGTAATCTCTTGCTTCAAGCGATTGGTGAGCAAAAGAAGCTGCTCTTCGACTGATAAATCAGGTGTCTTTATAAGCAACGCTTGTGTGCCTGAAAGGGTTGGATGTTGTAAAAGAGCTTCCATCATTGGAACCACTTTTTCAACCATCTCTGGCGGACCATTTTTCAAAAACTCTATTTTCAGTGCACTCACAAGCTCTTTGAGCTCGGTTGTTGTTTTTTGCATTACATGTAAAGACTCAGGAGTATTGTCTACGTTAGCATTTGCCACAGAAAGCGTTATTGGAAGTAACGTTTCTAGTTTTTGCGTGAGCGCATAACTTGTTTTAAAAGAAGTGGGAGACTCAAAAGAGAGATGTTCTTTCGTGCTGTTACGCAATAATATCAGTGTCGCTTTCAATGTGCTTTGAAGCTCTGCAGTGGAAAGCATTTTAGGCTCACTCAAACGTTGCAATAAAGGCGTTATTTCTTTGCTCAGTAGCGGTGATTTTTGTGTTTGTGCTAACTGTTCTTTAATCTCCGTGACTAAAGATTTTAGTGTTGCCGTGAGATTCTCTTTGGTCGCACTTTTTACTAACGTTGATTCAAAAAAAATCCCTGAGGTTTGTACTTGTGTTTTGAGGAGTTTGGCATCAATCGTTTCAATATTTTTTTGAAAATTTTGTAACAATAAAAGAGGCTTTTCAAACGCAGGGTCTGCTTTCAGAAAGTTCATAAGACTTTTCACATCACTTTGAAAATGTCCTAAATTTTTAAAAACAGGGCTTTGCTGTAGAAACTCTAAGACAGCGCCTTTTGATTTCGCTTCTGAAGCTAAAGACCCCATAAGCCCAGTGACAATCTCTTTGATACTGTTTGAGTGTGTTGGCATGGCACTGGGAGGCTCTAAGCTTTGCGACACAACTTTAGCCACCGCCTCTTTGGAGACCTTTTTTTCGCTTTGTGCACCTTGTGTCTGCAAAAAAAGCGCGGTGGATATATGCATCATTTTTTCCTAATGCTTAAGTGCTTCAACCACTCTTTGAGCACATTTTTTAGAGTTGCTCACACAGTCATTGAGCCCAACACCAAAATAGGCATTTGAATTGAGATAAAGCCCTTGGTGTTTTTCTAAGCGTTTGAAAAGCTCGCTCATTTTGGCACCATGCCCCACCACATAGCTTGGAATCCCTTTTTCATACCGCTCAACAAACACCACATCAGGAGGTGTCTCCACACCCATCGTCTCTTTGATGCCTTTTCGTGCCATTTCGATAAGCTTTTCATCGCTTTGAAGTGCTAAGGTTGGATTTCGCTGTCCTCCTATCATCACGCGCACAGATTTTTTACCTTGAGGTGCTCTATCGTTAAAAATGGAGCTATCCCATAAAACGCCTAAAATCTCTTTCTGCGCTGACGTGGTCGTGAGTAAGCCAAAGCCATCCAAATCATGTTCTAAGTTATTGTATCCAAAGCCTATAATGCTAATAGGTGAATAATCTATTGAAGAGAGAAGAGATGAGAGTTCTGTATCCATATCATTAATAAGTGCCGCACTTTCATAAGAGGGGATACTTAAGATAACATTATCAAAATGCATTGTCTCATCATTAACCGTTAAAAGATACCCCTGAACCTCTTTTTGCAAACGTTCAATAGAAGCATTTTTATGAATTTCAATCTTTGATGCAAGGGAAAGTCGTTCAATAAAAGAGCTTACCCCTTTTGTAAAGCTCATCAGCACACCACCAGGACCTGCTTCTTTTTTCTTTTTAGCGAGCATCCCTCGAAAAAGCCCCCCATACTCTTTTTCTAACTTTACAACCGCAGGAAAGGCAGCGTTAACTGAGATATTATTGGGGATGGAAGCAAAAATCCCTGCGACCATCGCATCTAAAAAAACATCGGTCATCTCTTTACCAACACGTCTGTAACCAAAAGATTGTAATGTTTCATCAGAATCTTCTTTTCGTGCCGGTACAAAAAACTCACCTGCAACACGTAATTTTCCAGACAGTGAAAGAAGAGGGGTTCGCAAAAAGGCTTTTGCAGATTCAGGAAGAGGGCAAAGATACTCTTTATAGATAAAGCGTTTTCGTGCAGCATCATTGCTTCTTACTAAGATATCATCACACCCACTGAGTTTAACAAGCTCCAAAGTATCGGGTTTGTTTGATAAAAAACCATTGCTTCCTGCTTCAAAGAAAAAGCCTTCAACTTCTTTGGTTAGCATTTTTCCACCAAGTGTTGACTCTTTTTCAAACAAAACAATGTGCGCATCAGGTAATGACTGACGTAAATAAAACGCTGTGGCTAAACCGCTAATTCCACCACCAACAATCGCTATTTTCATACCTTACTCCTAAAATGATGCGACTATTCTATGCCTTTTTATCTTTAGTTTTGATTTTACTCATCCACTCGTCAAGGGTTTTTTCATAGCCAATGGAAGAACTATCATAAAAATGCAAAGGCTTTTCAAGGTATGTTTGCTCAACCCAACCTCCAAAATCATGTGGATAGAGATAGCCTTTAGGGGAGGGACTTTTGAGATGTTCTGGGACACTTAAGGCTTTTTCATTTTTGACATATGCTAACGCTGTATTAATAGCGTTATAGGCACTGTTAGATTTTGGACTGCAGGCAAGATAAACTAAACATTGTGAGAGGATAATACGCGCTTCGGGATAGCCTATTTTACTCACACTTGTGAGCGTACTAGAAGCGAGATTAAGTGCATTTGGGTTAGCATTGCCAATGTCTTCACTGGCTAAAATCACTAAACGTCTGGCAATAAAATCAGGACTTTCACCCCCATCAATCAATCGTGCGAGATAATATAATGCCGCATCTACATCACTGCCTCGTACACTTTTAATCATCGCACTGATTAAATTATAATGTGTGTTATCTGAACTAACACCATCTTTAAGAGCACTTGGACGCAGTGTTTTAAGGGTTTCAAGCGTTACATGTAAATCCACTTTAAGTGCAAATTCGAGTAGATTAAGCAATGCTCTGCTATCTCCCGCACTTGAGCTTATGAGGTAGGTGAGTGCATCATCGTCAATCTCAAAAAAAACCGTTTTACGCACACGTTCAATAATTTCCAATAAATCGCTCTGCTCAAGAGGGTAAAACTCAAAAAGCATCATACGCGAACGAATGCCTGAACTTAAGACAAAATAGGGATTTTCCGTCGATGCACCAATGATGATTGCTTCATGATTTTCCATCGGAAGTAAAAGGACTTCTTGTTGTGTTTTTGAAAGGCGGTGAATTTCATCGATAAAGATGAGTGGCTTTTGAAGTGCCCCACGGTGCTGTGCTAAAATTTTGCGTATCTCTTCTACTTTGACACTCGTTGCATCGAGTTCATAGAAAGGAAATTGAAGTTCATATGCGACAATGCGCGCAAGCGTTGTTTTTCCAACGCCTGCAGGTCCAAAAAAGAGAGAATGACTCATCGAGCCAGACTTTAAAAGCTTACGAAAAGGGCTATTTTCCGAACTTAAATGCTTTTGCCCTGCAAGCTCTTCAATCGTTTTTGGACGAAAGAAAAGGGCAAAATTATTAATCATCGCCCTTTTCTTTCTTCACGTATTCTAAATAATCTTTCAAGGCACTGTACTCACTGGCTGAAAAGAAACGACTTTTGCCAGGTTTGAGCATTCCTAAATCGATTTTGCCATAACTTACACGCTTCAAATCGACAACATCGACATCAAAATAACCAAAAAAGCGTCTAAGCTCTCTATTTTTACCCTCATTAATCATCACTTTAATCGTTGAAAAGGTTGGGCTATTTTTAATGATGCGATACGACAAGAAAGGTGCAAAATCCATTGAATGAATCTCACTCTTGGCATGTCCACCCTTTCTAGCATCTTCCAATGAAAGCCCCTCTTGCATCGCTTTTTCCATCGCTTGCGTCACAGCACCGTTGATTTTTACATAATAAACACGCTCTAAATCAGAATGCATCAAGGCTGAAACCACTTCAGGTGAGTCTGAAAGTAGCAATAAGCCTTCACTGGCAAAATCTAGTCTTCCAACACTTAAATAATGTCCAAATTTTGAAGGCAATGTATCATAAATCGTTTTTCGACCACGATCATCTTTTTTACTGACTAACTCACCTTTTTGTTTGTGATAAACAATCACAGAATAACCATGTTTTTCAAAAAGAAGTTTTCCATTTAACTCAATTTTATTTTTAAAAGTAACTTGCGTTGATAAATCACTTACGACTTTACCATCCACTTTTACAACACCTGATTTGATTAGCTCATCTGCTTCACGCCTTGAATAATGCGTGTTATGAGAAATCATTTTATTTAATCTTACTAATTCCATTATTTTATTCCTGCTTCCACGACATCGTGGATATGTAACACACCTTCTAAGCGACCCACTTTATCCGTTATAGCTAGAAGTTGTATTTTATATGTTTCAATGAGAGCTAACGCATCACTGGCTAACAGTGTTGCATCATCAAGTTTTTTTGGATTTTTTGTCGCATACTCATAGGCAACTGTATCCATTGAAAAATCTTCTCTCATCAAAGCCCTGCGTAAATCACCATCACTTAAAATAGCTAAAAGTTTTTGCTCTTCATCCACAATCAATACATTGCCCAAACGCCCTTCACTCATCCTCACAATCGCTTCTTTAAGCTTTGTCTTTTGGCTGACAATTGGTAAATTTTCTGTCTGCATTAAATCTTTGACTTTCACAAACAATCGTTTTCCCAAACTTCCACCCGGATGAAAAGAGGCAAAATCTTCTTTTTGAAAATCTCTCTTTTTCATTAAGCATACGGCTAACGCATCACCTAACGCTAATGTCAGCGTTGTAGAACACGTAGGTGCCGCGTCAAGTGGACATGCCTCTTTTTCTACATGTAAAGGCAAGAAAATATCACTGTATCTTCCAAGTGATGAACTTCTTGTCTTTGCCATCCCAATGAGAGGTATATCAAAACGCTTAATATGTGGCAATATTTTGATGAGTTCTTCACTCTCACCACTGTAGCTAATCGCTAAAACAGCATCTTCCTTACCTATCATCCCTAAATCACCGTGCAAGGCTTCTGTGGGGTGCAAGAAAAAGCTGCTCGTACCTGTGCTTGCAAGCGTTGCCGCAATCTTTGCACCAATCAGTCCACTCTTACCAACACCTGTAATAATCAACTTTCCTTTAAGACCCGCTACCAATTCGGTTGCTTCACGCATTTCATCACCAATTAAGGCGGCGGCGTTTAATAACTCTTTGGCTTCTAATTCTAAAACTTCTCTTGCAATGGCTGTAAAATCATGCATTGTTTCACCTACATCATAAAAATGGTTGGAACGATGGTTGGGTATTTTTTCATCGTACGATAGATATGCTTTCGCACAACTTGTCTTACTTCATTTTCAAGAGCTCTTCCGTTTTCTAAAAGCTCTTTTTTTGCATTAACAATGAACTGATCAATAACGCCTTCCATTTCGATAGAAAAAGCTTTATCATCTTTATCAGGGACTAGCCCATAACTAATGATTTTTGGCTTTGTAATAAGTTTATGCTCGCTCTTGTCTAACTGTATCACTAACATAACAAGCCCAGCATCTGCTAGTTTTTGTCGATCAATGACAACATCATCTGCTATTTGTTCATTAATTTGGTTATCGATAAAGACTTTACCTGTTTTGACGGTTTTGATTTTTTTCATATACTTTGCGCATAATTCTACTTGGTCACCATCACTCATTAAAACAATATTTTTTTCTGGTATGCCACATTGCATCGCTGTTTCTTTATGTTTATTGATGTGATTGTATTCACCGTGCACGGGAAGAAAAAACTTTGGCTTGGTAAGACGCAAGATAAGCTTTTGTTCTTCTTGTGCTGCGTGTCCGCTCACATGAATTTCGCTAAAATCTTGGTACGCAACATTGGCACCACTTTTGAGCAAAAAGTTTAGCACTTTTGAGACACTGCCCTCATTACCAGGGATGGCTTTTGCAGAGATAATAATTTGGTCGGTGGACTTAATTTTCACATGTCGATGCTCATCGGTCGCCATTCTATAAAGCGCACTCATCGTCTCTCCTTGGCTGCCCGTTGTAACAATCAAAACATCTTTATCTGGGTGTTTATTTACTTCATGTGGGTCAATAAAGATGCTTTTATCTAGTTTTATATAGCCTAAATCAATCGCTGTAAAAAGATTGCGCTCCATTGAACGACCAATAACACACACTCTTCGTCCATACTTTAAACCATAATCAATGGCTTGGTAAACCCTGTGAATATTTGAAGAAAAAGTTGACATAATCACACGACCTTTTGACTTAGCAAAAATCGAGTCAAAGGTCTTTCCAACTGTACTTTCTGAACGTGTAATACCCTCTTTATACGAGTTTGTACTATCACTCATCAAACATAAAACGCCTTTTTCTCCATAATGAGAAAAACGGTTTAAATCCGTCACAAAACCATCAATTGGGGTGTGGTCAATTTTAAAATCACCGGTGTGGATGATAGTGCCTGCTTCTGTCGTGATGGCTAAAGCAGATGCATCAATGATGGAGTGTGTAATGTGAATCCACTCGACTTCAAACTCACCAATTTTGTATACCTTGCGCTTCTCCACAGGTCTAAAATATTTTTTATGCGCTTTAAGTCCATGTTCATCAAACTTATTGGAAATCATTCCTAAAGGAAGGGGGGTTGCATAAAGAGGAAATTGCATCTCTTTAAACATGTACGCAAGTGCCCCTATATGGTCTTCATGAGCATGAGAGATAATCACACCTGCAATTTTTTTCTTGATTTGTCGTAAGTAGTTAAAATCAGGGATTAAAATGTCAACCCCATGCATATCTTCACTGGGAAAACTCATGCCAACATCAAGAACAATCGCTGATGTCTCTGTTTCAAAGACACAAATATTGCCACCGATTTCACCTAAACCACCTAAAGGTGTGATTTTAATCTTACCCTTACTGTTTTGATCAATTTGGTACGAACGGTCTAAGCGCTCTTTGTGCATTTTTTCATTAGCATCAATGGCTTTTTTCATATCGCGTTGCCATGCTTCATTTCCTTCTATCGAAGGACCACCTTGTTGTGGTTTGTTGCCTCTACGTCTTCTGTTATTATTTTGTTTGCTTGGTTTGCTAGCGGAAGCTTCTGTAGTAGCACTACTTTGTGAGCTTTCACTCACATTCTTTTTGGCGTGAGTGTGCGTATGTTGTTTGTTATTTTGAGGCTTCTGTGCGCTCGCTTCTGGTTTAGAACTCGTTTCTTGTATCGTATTTTCTTGCATCATTCGACCTTAGTGTTTTAAATAGTAGATGATGAGACAAGACGCTAAGTTCATGAGGACGAATCGTTATGGGAAGCTCAAGAGCATGCATGATACCACATACAGTTTCTTTGTCAAACTCGGAAGTAATATTTTTCAACCAAGTTTTACGAGGGTTTTGAAAAGAACTACGCAAATATTTTTTAAATGCATACAATTGTTCTTTATTTTCAAATAGCCCTTCCATTGAGCCTTTAACAAACATCTTTTGTTTGTCAATTTTGAGAATAGACGACACTACTTTTGGCTGAGGATCAAAACATTCTGGTCCTACATCAAAGAGTATCTGAGCAACACCAATACTTTGTGCCAATATAGCTAAAGAAGTAAATTCTTTAGTTTTTGGAACTGCCGCAAATTTTTCGGCAACTTCTTTTTGAATCATAACTTCTATTGTATGACAATAGGGATCATCCAAAGCTTCCAAAATAATGGTTGTTGCAATGTAATAAGGCAAATTAGCTACCAAATCATAGGGTTCACTTAACAGTGAGCCTTTAGTAAACACCTCTAAAACATCGGTATGAACCAATGTCAGTTTGCCTTCGTCTATCTCTTTTGAGAATTTCTTTCTCAAATAAACGCACAAGTCTTCATCGACCTCATAGGCTACTACAGGTTTAACCCTGAGTAGTTCTTGCGTCAAATCACCTAAGCCAGGCCCTATTTCAACGAGTTTACGCTCATTTTGGGGCATCGCTTGGATGATTTTTGTTAAGACATTACCATCTTTTAAAAAATTTTGGCCAAATTTCTTTTTTGCTACTACCAATTTGCACTCTATTTTTTAAAATTTGTCCGATTATAGCCAAAGTTTACTTATAGAAGAGTTATGTTCCATCTTTCAGAAGTTTTTTTTAATTATTTTGCTATTATCTAGCTCAATATTTATCTAAAAAAGAGAACTTAATGGAGCATTTTGCTAAGCGTATTATCCCTTGTTTGGATGTTAAGAATGGACGTGTTGTTAAGGGTGTTAATTTTGTTGGACTCAAAGATGCAGGCGATCCTGTCGAAATAGCCAAACGTTATAACGAAGAGGGTGCTGATGAGCTTACTTTTTTAGATATTACAGCCAGTCATGAAGGTCGAGGTACGATTGTTGATATTGTTGAAAAAGTTGCACGTGAAGTTTTTATACCTTTAACTGTCGGTGGGGGTATTCGAACACTGGATGATATTTATAGACTTTTACATGTAGGATGCGATAAAGTCAGTATTAATTCCCCAGCCATTGCAAATCCTAATTTTATTAATGAATCTGCTAAACGTTTTGGATCGCAGTGTATTGTTGTAGCTATTGATGCTAAGCGTACAGGTAATTCTTGGAATGTTTTTATCAATGGTGGCAGAATTGATACTGGTATTGATGCTCTTGCTTGGGCTAAAGAGGTAGCCGAGCGCGGTGCGGGTGAGATACTCTTAACTTCTATGGATTGCGATGGTGCAAAAAATGGCTATGACATTCCACTCACGTCACAAATGAGTGCGATGCTTGATATTCCAGTAATCGCAAGTGGAGGTGCTGGAAGCATGGAACACATTAAAGATGCTTTTTTAAATGGTGCCGATGCGGCTCTGGCTGCTTCTATCTTTCACTTCAAAGAAATTGATATTATGGACTTAAAACGCTACCTCAAACATGAGGGAATTGCAGTACGATTATGATTCTATGCGCAGGACGAAATGAAACCTTTGATTTTGCAAAACCTATTGGGGTAGGGCTTATCGAAAGTGCTACCAATCTTACACAACTCATACTCGAAGAAAAACCTACTTTTTTACTCTTTGTTGGGACAGCTGGGAGTTATGGACGCTATAAGATTTTCGATATCGTGCAAAGCCATAAAGCTTCTAATATTGAGCTTGGCTTTTTGAATAACCTTTGCTACACGCCGTTAATATCCCATATCGAAACCATCCCCCCACATGTTTCACGTGAAACAAATAATCTTTCTCCTATTGTCAATTCGAGCAATTACATTACAATCGATGATTCTTTAGCCGAAAAAATGTTATCACAAAACATCGAACTTGAAAATATGGAATTTTTTTCTATTTTACATGTAGCAAAAAAATTTAATATTCCTTGTTCTGGTTTATTTGTCATCACGAATTATTGCAATAAACATGCCCATCGCGATTTTATGCAAAACCATCAAAAAGCAAAAGAACTTATTATTTTACATGTAGAAAAAAATATGAAAATTTGAGGCATTATGAAAAAACAAAGTATATTAGATTTATCCAAAGAAGAACTCTCAGAAGTTATCAAACCCTCTTTTAGAGCAAAACAAATTTACCAGTGGTTATACCAAAAGTATGTTAGCTCATTTGATGAAATGAAAAACTTGCCTAAAGAGCTTAAAGCGCAACTTGAAGAAAATTATTATCTGGATCCACTCTCTATCGTCAAAATTGAAGAGAGTAAGGATGGAAGTAAAAAATACCTTTTTGCACTAAAAGATGGCAACACTGTTGAATCTGTTTTACTTCCTATGAAACAAGAACAAACGGATGAAGAGGGTAACCTTGTTCATCATACACGCTTTACTATCTGTATCTCTTCTCAAGTTGGATGTAAAATAGGATGTGCTTTTTGTCTTACAGGCAAAAGTGGTTTTAAACGAAACCTAACGGCAGGAGAGATAACATCCCAAGTTTTGATGATCAAACGAGATAACGCTATCGCAGAAAATAGACGTGTCAACATCGTTTATATGGGTATGGGTGAGCCATTAGATAATCTTACTAACGTGAGCAAAGCGGTCCGTATTTTTAATGATATTGATGGGCTTTCTATCTCTCCTCGTAGACAAACCATTTCAACAAGTGGACTTAGTTCTCAAATCGAAAAATTAGGTAAGATGGATTTGGGTGTGCTATTGGCTATCTCTTTACATGCAGTAGATGACGAGCTAAGACAAACCCTTATGCCAATCAACAAAGCCTATAATATTGAGTCTATCATCAATGCGGTCAAGGCATTCCCCATAGACGCACGTAAACGCGTCATGTTTGAGTACTTAGTGATGAAAGGTGTCAATGATGACCAAAAGAGTGCAAAGAAGCTAGTGAAGCTTCTACATGGCATAAAAGCAAAAGTCAACCTTATCTACTTTAATCCGCACCCTGGAAGTGAATTTGGGCGACCTTTAGAAAAAGATATGGTGGCTTTTCAACAATATTTAGTCGATCATGGTGTACTGTGTACCATTCGCCAATCAAAAGGCTTAGATATCAGTGCCGCATGCGGTCAGCTAAAAGATAAGGAGCAAAATAATGACCATGCTTGATTTATTTCAATTAGGATTTTTAATTATTGTAGTCATTGTAGGAGTGGGCGGACTTATCAGTGTCCTTTTTAAAAAAGAGAAATAAAGAGCTTTACATGTAAAGCTCTTTTAGATTTATTGTGCTATCCACTCTTGAGAAAGAACTTCTTTTTTATCGATAAATATCTTACCTACAAAGATATCACCTTTGATATAACTCCCCACACCTTTAGGCGTACCACTCATCACGATATCATTATCCATAAGTGTTGAAAAAGAGTTTATCTCTTCAATAATGTCGAATGGCTTGTATATCATCAGCTCAACGCCCCCTTCTTGAACTAACACACCATTAATCCATAACTGCAATGAGAGTTTATCAATATCGCTAGCTTCAATACTTACAAACGAACTCATAACAGCCGCACCATTAAAAGCTTTTGCACGCTCCCATGGCAAGCCTTTTGCCTTTAGCTCACTTTGAAGTTCACGGTGAGTTAAATCGAGTCCAAAACCAACGGCACTGATTTTTCCTTGTTTGATTAAAAAGCAGATTTCTCCTTCATAATGAAGCGGTGTTTGTTTGCCTGTTATAAGCTTGTGACTCACCGTGGAATTTGGTTTCATAAAAACGACCATTGATGTCGGAACTTCATTATGAAGCTCTTTAATATGCTCCACATAATTACGCCCGACACAGACTACTTTATTGGGAACGACATTTTGATTATCTACCATGACTGTATTCATCTCTACCCTTTCATGAGTTTGTAAAATTCTGTTTTTGCATCAAACGTGGATTCTATATTATACGACACTCCTTTATACTCAAATGCTAAACTTTGCGCATGTAAAAGTAATCTTGAACTTTGGGTAATTTCCAATTGTTCATCGAGACTCATCGTCCCATCTAAAAAACGTTCAGCATCTTCTTCGCTAATACCATAGATAGGGTCACCAACAATATGATGTTTCACGTGGAACAAATGTGCTCTAATTTGATGTTGTCTTCCCGTGTACGGAATCGCTTCAACAAGCGTAGCATGTTTATCAATAAAATAGTGCAGGGGAGTAATTTTAGTCTGTGAGGCTTTTCCTCTCTTATCCACATGCACTTTAAGACGAATTTGACTCGTCTCAACATCCCGTTTAAGTTTTTCGTCTATTAATATCGTATCTTCTACTTTACCGTGAGCCAATGCCAAATAACTTTTTTGAACCTGCCTACTTGCAAAAATATATTTGAGTTCAATTTCGGCTTGCTTATGTTTTCCAACCAATACAAGTCCACTGGTACTTTTATCAATGCGATGCGCAGCATTGGCATCTTTTCCATACAATGATTTAATTTCATCATTGAGGGTATATCCATCACTTCGTTTTCGAGGATGTATCATCACACCACTTGGTTTTTCAAAGACAGCAAAATCTTCCGTTTCAAAAACAGGTTTTAACCCTCTTGAATCCCCTTCAAAAACAACAACACCAATATTGCCAAAAATCAATGCAGATTTTTTCAATAACTGTTCTTCTTCAACAAAAAGACGTCTTCTGTCAATTATTTTTTGTGCTTCACCCATACTGACACCAAAGGTATCCATTAAAAATCGAAATGCTGGTGTTGGTTTTTCAAGTATGAATTTTTTCAATGTATACGCCAAACTTCAACCCTTTTTTAGTCCTGTTTTGTTAAAATCTTATCTTTATAAAAACACCTATTTATTGGATAGATACGTCGTATTTTATCACAAAAAAATCACAAAACAGACAAGGATGAAAAAGATGGTAGAGCGCTACGCCAGAGAAGAGATGAAGCAACATTGGACGATTAAAGCAAAATACGATGCTTGGCTCAAAGTAGAAATCGCTGCGGCAAAAGCATGGAACAAACTTGGACTCATCCCTGATAGTGATTGTGAGAAAATTGTTAAAAATGCTAAATTTGATATTGACCGCATTGATGAAATCGAAAAAGTAACACGCCATGATGTTATCGCTTTTTTAACGAGCGTGGCAGACAGTTTAGGCGAAGAGAGTAGATGGGTACACTATGGCATGACGAGTTCTGATTGTATTGACACAGCCGTTGCGCTTCAAATGCGTGATTCTTTGTCAGTAATTATTGAAGATGTCAAAATCTTGATGGAATCACTCAAAATGAGAGCACAAGAACACAAAATGACTTTGATGGTTGGACGAAGCCATGGAATTCACGGTGAGCCTATTACCTTTGGTTTGGTTCTTGCTATTTGGTACGAAGAGATTAAACGTAGTCTTATCAACCTTGAAAATGTGATGGACGTCATTTCCGTTGGACAAATCAGTGGAGCAATGGGAAATATGGCTCACTCACCTATTGAACTTGAAGAATTGGTGTGTGAAGATTTAGGATTAAAACCAGCACCCGTTTCAAATCAAATCATCCAACGAGACCGTTACGCGGCGCTCATGAATGCCCTTGCACTTTTAGCATCAAGTTGTGAAAAAATTGCTGTAGCCATTCGTCATTATCAACGTACTGAAGTGTATGAATGTGAAGAGTTTTTTGAAAAAGGTCAAAAAGGAAGCTCGGCAATGCCTCATAAACGAAACCCTGTTTTGAGTGAAAACATTACTGGACTTTGCCGCATGATAAGAGCTTATGCAATGCCAGCGATGGAAAATGTTGCATTATGGCATGAGCGTGATATCAGCCATAGTTCTGTTGAGCGTTTTATCTTACCTGATGGTTTCATTACCACCGATTTTATGCTCAACCGTCTTAACAGTGTTATCTCAAAACTCGTCG
>CAYTVI010000054.1:0-13992 GCA_964441765.1 uncultured Sulfurospirillum sp. | reverse complement strand
CAAGCGAATGCCATTATGTAGCTTGTTTAGCGCTTCCAAAAGGAAAGAAATTTTTTAGGCAAGGGGAAATTGGCATCATGAAAATTCCACAAACCTTTTGTGCGGTTTTTTCTTTAGAAGGGATTTATGGCGATTTGAAACGCTATATGGATGTCATTTACCATCAGTGGTTGCCTCAAAGTCTCTATGAAAAAGTGGCACTTCCTTCTTTTGCCATTTATGAAAAAAATCATTTTATCCGCGAGGATGAGTGCTTTAAATTACAGTTTTGTATTCCTGTTCGGTTCAAATAATATTTTTTTTCATTAGTTGTACACTTTAAGGGATAGAAAAAGAAAGCAAAGTTACAATGGTGTTACAATATAAAACTAGACTAAGGAGTGTTTGTCATGGAAGTGCTATCATTGATTGTCCCTTTAGGCGTTGTTCTAAGCGTTATCTCTTTTTTATTTTTTGAAAAAAGAGCCATTCAGTCCAATAAACTCAAAGAATCTCAAGGGCTTCCACCTCCTAGTGTGGGTGATTTTTATGAGAAGTTTAGACGGTATGAAACCATTCCAAACACCATAGGGTTTTTTCTCTCAAGTTACGCAATTTCTTTTATATTGGCAACGTTTAAGCATGACCCATCGTATGGATTGATGCATGCGCTCTCGTATATTTTTGTGACGACTTTTATTGGCAGTGTTATTATTTTTGCATTGAAAATGAAAAAGAATTTATTGGTGCAAGTCTTTGCAGGATTTCTATACGGTGCGCCACATATCTTTGCCGCATCGCTGGCATTTTTAACCCGTTACCTTATCTCCTAAGCTTTAAAGCGAGCGGGTATTTTCACCCGTTCGTCTCCTTTGTTCCTTTTTTGTTATAATACGCAAAAAAGAGTCTTTCCATGAAACACAAACCTATTTTTATTACCGCCACAAACACGAATGTTGGAAAAACCTATGCCACGTTAAAACTCATCGAAGATTTGAGTGCACGAGGCTTAAAAGTAGGCGTCATGAAGCCCATTGAAACGGGTGTTGTGGGTACGCCTGCGGATGCTTCAATTTTATTTGAAACCGCACTTAAATACAACCCTGAACTCTCATCGCTCAAACTCAAAGATATCGCTCCGTACCAATTTGAACTTCCCGCGGCCCCTTATGTGGCAAAAGGTCGAAAACGCGTTAGTGCAGAGCTTTTGGAGAGTGCTTATGCGAAGATAGAAGTGCTTTGTGACATTGTTCTCATAGAAGGGGCAGGTGGACTTTTAGTGCCTATTGAAGATGATTTGTACATGTATGATTTTATTCGACTTTTTGGTGCGAGAACCTTGCTTGTTGGGCATGATAGACTAGGTTGCATCAACGATGTGCTTTTAAATCTTCACTTGCTTGATGCTTTGGGTGTGGATGATTATGAATGGTGTATTAATTTTAGGGAAGATAAAGAGACCTTCGATAAGACAACCAAACCTTTTTTCCAAAAACTTTTTGGTCAAGTTTTAAGCTTACAAGAGGATCGTCAAAAAATTATTGATAGCTTAGTGCGTGGCTAATTTTTTGGAAAGTCACAGCGAAAGTTTGTTATGATTTCCCAAACTATTTCAAGGAGTTTTGTGTGCGCCATTTGATTAATACAAGGGATTTTTCATTAGAAGAGATTGAAGCACTTTATGCGCGAGCCAATGAATTTTTAGATGAAAAGCCTCGTGATATTCTTCAAAACAAGACGGTCATTACAATTTTCTTTGAAAACTCTACGCGCACACGCAGTAGCTTTGAAATTGCCGCCAAGCGTTTGGGCGCTATGGTGGTGAGCCTTGATGTCTCTAAAAGCTCTTCAAGCAAAGGTGAGACACTCTTTGATACCGCCGCAAACCTTGATGCTATGGGGCCTGATGCGATTATTGTGCGCCATAAAAGCTCAGGTGTTCCGCATATCTTAGCCAATTATGTGAATTGTCCGATTGTCAATGGAGGAGACGGCTCTCATGCGCACCCAACGCAAGCACTACTTGATTTATTTACGATTAAGCGTCATTTTGGTGATATTAAAGGTAAAAAAGTTGCGATTGTGGGAGACATTAAAAATTCACGGGTTGCTAATAGCAATATCGAGCTTTTAGGGCGTGTGGGTATTGAAGTGATTCTTGTTGCTCCGCCTCACTTTTTGCCTCAAACGCATCTTCGCACCTCACATAGTATTGAAGCGGTTATTGATGAGGTGGATGTCATCATGAGTTTACGTACACAAACAGAACGCCACACCAATCAGCTGTATGCTTCTTTAAAAGATTATGCGACAGATTTTTGTATTAGCTCTAAATTGATGGAAGGACGCGATATTATCGTGTTGCATCCAGGACCTGTGCACCGCAATGTGGATGTGGATGATTGGATGATGAAAGATCCACGCTCAAAAATTTTAGAGCAGGTCAAAAATGGCGTTGCTGTGAGGATGGCAGTCTTGGAGAAGCTGATTGCCCACTGATTTTGCCCAAACGCTTAATGCTTTTGGACGTGAAAGAAAGCCTTTTTTCTTTGCCATTGATTTTAATAAAACACATTTTATTGCGCAGAGTCTTGAAGCCTTAAGCTCAGATATTTTCTATTTCTTAGAGGGCAAGACCAATACTCCTTTAGAAATTACATATAAAACACCGCAGATTGTCTTCGCGTGCTGGGTGGATAAACATCGTTACGAAAAAGCCTTTAACACACTCATCGAAGCCATCAAATCAGGCGATACCTATCTTTTGAACCTAAGTTTTCCTACTCCTGTTGTTTTAGCGGGAAGCTTTGAAGATGTTTTTTATGCCAGTGATGCCCCTTTTAAGTGTTGCCTTAAAGACAAATTTGTCTGTTTTTCCCCTGAGCGTTTTGTCAAAATTGAAAACAATACGATTCGCACCTACCCTATGAAAGGCACCATTGATGCGAGTATTGAAAACGCGAAAGAGCTGATTTTAAGCGATGAAAAAGAGATGGCAGAGCATGTGATGGTGGTGGATTTATTGCGCAATGACCTCTCTATGGTTTCTAAAAAGGTACGCGTTGAGAGGTTTCGTTATATCGAAAAGTTCAAAGCTGGAGACAAGGAGCTTTTACAAGTGAGCTCTGAAATTGTCGGAGATTTAGAAGAAAAATGGCATGAAAACATAGGCGATATTATCTCACGCTTGTTGCCAGCAGGCTCGATTAGCGGAACACCTAAGCGAAGTAGCGTGGAGATTATTCATCGGCTTGAAGGGTATGAGCGAGGCTATTTTACGGGTATTTTTGGTGTGTACGATGGTACTGTTTTAGACAGCGGTGTGATGATACGTTTTTTAGAACAGACACCACAAGGCGTTGTTTTTAAAAGTGGTGGCGGCATTACGCTTTTAAGCGAAATGCAAAAGGAATACGATGAATTGTGTGCCAAAGTCTATCTCCCCGTGCATTGAAACGCTCAAAGCTGTTAATGGCAAGACTCAGCATTTAGCATGGCACCAGGCGCGTTTTGACAAAACAAGGCGAGAACTTTATGGTGACACATCAAAAATGTTTTTAAGCGAGATGATCCAAGCGCCTAGCAAAGGTGAATACCGTGTTCGCATAGAATATGCCGACACTCTTTTAAAGGTGGAGTATTTTCCTTTACATGTAAGAACATTTGAGCGTTTTGCATTGGTTGAAACAGATATCAACTATGCCTATAAATATGCCAACAGAGAGCCTTTAAATGCTTTAAAACCTTCGAGTGTGGATGATGTTATTTTTACATGTAATGGTGAGCTTAAAGATACCAGTATTGCCAACATTGCATTGTGTCTTGATGATGTGTGGCTAACGCCTAAAAGTCCTCTTTTAAAGGGAACAACACGGGAAAGACTGCTTTGTGGCGGCTTTTTAAAAGATGCGATTTTGACCACGAAGCATCTTCAAAAAGCATCAAAATTTGCTATAATGAATGCTCTTATAGGATTTAAAACACTTGAGACTTTTGAATATAGCAGAGCTTTATAGAGCGACTTGTTGCCAGAACTGTCTGCTGAAGACCTAATTTTGAGCTTTGCTCAAAATTTGAGTATGAGAGAATTTAATTTAAGGATGATACATTTGAATTGGGATTTAAGCGCACTGTATGAAAATGAAATAGCCCTCAGTGCGGATTTGGAAAACGCAAAAGAGCGTGCAAAAAGTTTTGAAATGGTATGCAAAGGGAAATTTAAAACATTACATGTAAATGAATTCCTAGAAGCGATTCGTGAATACGAAGCGATTAATGAGACGTTAGGGCGTATCATGACGTACGCTTTTTTAAATTTTGCTACCGACTCTGATAAGGGCGGATTTTACGCCAAGTATCAAAATGAATACACAAAAATCGCTGAGCACCTTCTCTTTTTTGAATTAGAATTCAATACCCTTCCTAAGACAAAACAAGAAGAGTTTATTGCCGCAAGTGCTTCATATCGCTACTATTTAGAGTCTTTAATGCTAGAAAAACCGCATCAACTCTCTCAAAAAGAAGAGCGTATCTTGCTTAAAAAAGAGATGACATCGGCTTCTGCGTTTAGCAGACTTTTTGATGAGCATTTTAGTCGTATGAAGTTTAGCTTTATGGGAAAACAGCTCAGTGAAGAAGAGATTTTAAGTAAGCTTCAAGACCCATCCCGTGAGGTACGAAAAAATGCCGCACGAGCTTTTACCAAAGGCTTGAAACCTCACCAACCTCTTTTAGCCTATATTTTCAATATGATAAAAGCAGATTTGGCGAGTGAGTGTGAACTTAGAGGGTATAAAAGTGCTGAGCAACCACGTCACATTGACAATAAAATTAGTCAAAAAAGTGTGGATGCGTTGATAAAAACAGCAGAGAGTAGTTTTCATTTGGTTCAGACCTACTACACGCAAAAAGCAAAGCTTTTAGGCCTTGAAGAGTTGTTTGAATATGACCGTTACGCGCCACTTCCAAGTTCTCAGTCGCATTATGATTTTGAAACATCCAAGCACATTGTTTTGGATGCGTTTGCAAAATTTAATCCTAAGTTTCATGAAATAGCATCAAAAGCATTTGATGAAAAGTGGATTGACGTGATGCCTAAAGATAAAAAACGAGGAGGGGCATTTTCACATCCCGCAACACCTTCAACACATCCTTATGTCCTTTTAAATCATACGAATACAAGACGTGATTTATTTACGCTTGCACATGAATTAGGGCATGCCATTCATCAGTATCTCTCACGAGATGTAGGGTATCTTGGGAGTGATACGCCTCTTACAACGTCTGAAACAGCCTCTGTATTTGCGGAAATGCTTGTGTTTGATGCGATTAAAGAAAACTTGAGTTTAGATGAAAAGCGCTCTTTATACGCCAGTAAAATTGAAGATATTTTCTCAACTTTGTATCGACAAATCAATTTTACGACCTTTGAAAGATGTGTACATGCGCACGATGGAGAAGTGGATGTTCAATCATTTAATGCGTATTGGATGAAAGAGAGCAAAAAGATGTTTGGAAAAAGTATCACTTTATCGAAAGATTATGCGCTGTGGTGGAGTTATATTCCTCATTTTATTCACTCTCCTTTTTATTGTTATGCGTACAGTTATGGGCAGCTTTTAGTCCTTGCGTTGTATGGACTCTATAAAAAGAGCGATAAAAAAGAGTTTATTAAAAACTATACGGCTTTTTTAAGTGCTGGGGGAAGTCAAAGTCCAAAAGAGCTTATTGCGACTTTTGGATTTGATATTGAAGATGAGACATTTTGGGAGTTAGGAATAGGTGAAATCGAGTCTTTATTAAGAGAGTTCAAAGGAATGTGCGATGCTTGAAAACGTGTTGGGAAGTGCAGATTTTAATGTTTTGATGAAAAGACATGCGACAGAACTGATGGAGATGCTTTTAAAAAAGGGCATCAATTTTTCTCTTCTGACTAATATCGCTGATGTCTCTTTTTCACCTGCTTTGCCTGAACATATTAGTAAAGGATTTAAGCCCATAACGATGTTCTTCCTTGCAGGTTATACCTTTGAAAGTACGCAGATTTATAATGGAGTGATTAGTTTTGAAGCGGGATTTGGAAGTGATAATTTTGGTTCGCTCGTTTCAGTGCCCATTGAGTGCGTATTACAAGTGATTATTGAAGAGATCCCTGTATTTATCAATCTTTCTAATCCTCCTAAAAAAGAGGAGCCAAAACCTAAAGATACTGGCATCAAGCGTTCAATGGATGCTTTAATGTCCAATCCACAAAACAAAAAGTTACTTAAAAACTGAATTTTATCCCGTCTGGTTTTGGGATAAAATTCAGAAAAATATTAAGGTTTAATACCTTGCTTATTCATAATGTAATTAATCACATTGTCAATCAAGGCATCATGCTTGCGATCTTTTAAATGGCAAAGATAAAGCATTCGCGTTAGCTTTAATCCTTTTACTTTTGCAGTGTATAAAACACCTTTTTCAACTTCATCGCTGACGATAAATTTAGATAAAATTGAAACAATGGGTGCCCCAGTAATATCTGATTTAAGAAGTGTTTGTTTCACAGCAGTAGAACTTGTCACAATACTTCTGACTTTAAAACTTTTACAATCAACATCGATTTTTTCAAAAGATTCATGGATGATTTTACGTGTGTTAGACTCTTCTTCACGACAAATCCAACTGTAACCCATCAAGTCTTCTTTTTTCACCACTTTGGGTAAGGGAGAACGGCTTGCAAGCACGAGTTCATCTTCCATCCATTCACGGTAAATAATACCATCTTGAAACAAAGGTGCTTCAATAAGCGCTAAATCCACCCGTCTATCAATGAGTTTTTCAGTGATATCTCCCGCATCTGCCACTTTAAGCATAACATTGTTTTTAATCGCTTCTTGGATGTCGTTTAGAAAATCTGGCAAGATATAATTTCCAATCACAGGCGATGCACCAAGGACAAAAATAATCTCTTTTTTGACCAAACGCAACATCTCACGCTCTGCTGAAAGGACTTGTTTTTCAAGCTTTACACAGACTTTAAAGAGCTCTTCACCTGCAGTGGTGAGTTTGATACCATTTTTTTTACGATCTACGATTTGTAAATCTAAATAGTCTTCAAGCAGTTTGATTTGTTGGGTGACGGCAGGTTGGCTAATGCCTAATTTTTTTGACGCTTTTGAAAAACTTTTTTCACGCACAACCGTTAAAAAAGTTTCGATTTTAGAAAAATCTTTAAGCATACGAATCCTTATGACGATTAAATTAAGGTTTTTTAAATTATTGTTGTAATTTTGAGAATTATAACTAAAAATAATAGTAATTACAATAGACATTCCCTTAAACTTTTTTTGCTATAATAAAATAACATAAACATAAAGAGATACCAACGCATGAAAGAGATACTCTCAAGCCTCAATGACGCGCAACAAGATGCCGCAACGTGTATCGATGGCCCTATTTTAATTTTAGCAGGAGCAGGGAGTGGTAAAACAAAGACCATTACAACGCGCCTTGCTTATTTGATATCGCTAGGCATTGATCCTGCGAGTACACTAACGTTGACCTTTACCAATAAAGCAGCCAGCGAGATGCGAGAGCGTGCGATGAGCCTACTCGAATCGGTCAATTATCCACCACTTCTATGTACATTTCATAAGTTTGGGTTACTTTTTTTAAAGTTCCATATTGAAAGATTGGGGCGCAAAAATAGTTTTGTGGTCATTGACAATGATGACAAAAAACGTATCTTAAAAAGCTTTAGTACCGATACAGAGCTTCCCGCAGGAATGATTGCCAGTGAGATTTCACGCTACAAAACCTCTTTGATTGAGCCTCGTGTAGCATGGGAAAAAGCGGAGCAAAAAAGTTATCAACTCATTGCAAAGTTTTATGAACAGTATGAAGAGTATTTAAAAAGCAATAATTTAGTGGACTTTGATGATTTGTTGGTATTGCCGTATCGTATTTTAGATGAGAATGAAGATTTGTGTGAAGTCATGAGCAAGCGTTATGGATACATCATGGTAGATGAGTACCAAGATACCAACGAACTCCAATACAAACTCCTGCGAAAACTGTGTCATACCCACTCTAACCTTTGTGTGGTAGGTGATGATGACCAGAGTATTTACGGATGGCGTGGCGCAAATATTAAAAATATTTTAGAATTTCACGAGTCTTTTGATACTGTCAAAGTCGTAAAATTGGAAAAAAATTATCGATCTACCAATCAAATCTTAAAAGCAGCCAATGATTTGATAGAGCATAATCGTGGGCGTTTAGGCAAAGTGCTTGAGAGCACCAAAGGAGATGGAAAAGCCATCGAAGTGTTAGAGTCTCACGATGAAAATGTTGAAGCTTTAAGCATTGCTAGAAAGATTAAAAAGCTGATTTCAAGTGGGGTCAATCCTCGTGATATTGCGGTGCTATACCGCATTAATGCGCTCAGTCGTTCCTTAGAAGAAGGTCTTAATAAAGAGCAAATTCCTTACAATATGGTAGGGGGCGTAAAATTCTACGAGCGCGCTGAGGTCAAAGATGTGATTAGTTATCTGCGTGTCATCGCTAATCCTCACGATGATTTTTCCATCAAACGTATCATCAATCGTCCTAAGCGAGGGCTTGGAAAAGTGACGATTGAACGCATCTTTAAAGCGGCATACGACAATCATCAATCCATTTATGAGTACATTACATGTAATGAATCTACTATTGAAGCGGAAGCTACTAAAAAAGCTGCATTGGCACTCAAAGAGTTTGTGCAAAACATCGCTTATATGCAAACACTACAAAAAAATTCGACCTACGATATGATAGATGCTATCGAAGAGGCATTTGCGATTAAGAGTTATTATAACAATCAACCAGATTCGATGGATCGTCTTTCAAACATCGATGAATTTTACGGGCTTTTCCGTGATTATGTGAAGCAAAATCCACAGATGGGCGTGGATGATTTTCTCAATGAATTAGCACTGCAAAGTGACCAAGACCAGATTGACAGTGAAAATATCTCGATTATGAGCATTCACGCAAGTAAAGGCTTGGAGTTTGAATACCTTTTTGTCATTGGACTTGAAGAGGGTTTTTTCCCATTGATTGGCGATGGCAGTGACATCGAGGAAGAACGTCGTTTAGGTTATGTTGCTATTACGAGGGCTAAAAAAGAGTTGACGCTGAGTTTCTCAGGAAGTCGCTTTTACAAAGGAAGACGAACGGAGCTTACGAAAAGCCGTTTCTTAAAAGAAGCGGGTGTGTGTGAGGGAAGTTTGATTTTAGAAAAAACAACCTCGTTTAAAAAAGGCGATTTGGTCAAACATAAAATTTTTGGTATCGGACGAATTACTGAGGTCAGTAAAGTCGGGCGTGAGTTTAAACTGCAAATCAACTTTAGTGGCACGAAGCGCGATATCTTAGCATCGTTTGTGGAGAAGATTTAGTGAATCGATTGTTTGTTGCCTATAAACCAGCGGGAATGGTGAGCAATCACTTTTTAAGTCGTTTGAAGCGAAAATACAATGATAAAAAAGCAGGTTTTTCAGGTACTCTTGATCCGTTTGCAAAAGGTGTACTTATCATCGCTTTTGGGCAATATACAAAGCTGTTTCGTTTTTTGAAAAAAGCACCAAAAACGTATCGTGCAACCTTATGGATAGGTGCGTACAGCCCAACGTTAGACAGTGAAAAAATAGAACGAGTACAAGAGATGATGCCGTTTCATCCAGACTCGATTAAGATTGTGCTTGAAAGCATCATGGGTAACATAACCTATCTTCCTCCAAAATACAGTGCAAAGCGCGTTGAGGGTGTGCGTGCCTATACGCTTGCACGTCATGATGCTGAGTTTGAATTAGAAGCGATTACAAGCCGTGTTTATGCGTGTCATCTTGTGCATTACGCGCATCCATTTTTGACGTTTGATATCGCACTATCAGAGGGTGGTTATGTCCGTAGTATGGGGGCATTGATTGCTCAAAAGTTAGGCTTTGAGGGATGTTTGAGTGCTTTGGAGCGCTTACATGAGGGAGCGTTTGTCTACGACAACGAAAAAGCTCTTAATCCTTTGGACTACCTCGATGTTGCCGATAATCGCTATTTGAGTGAGCCTCAAAATATCCTTTTGGGGCGTAAGCTGCGCAAAGAGGATTTTGAGATTCAAGAGATAGGGCTGTATAAAATTATCATTGATGAGATGCTTAGTATCGTACAAATCAGTGAGAATGAAGTAGAATACGTGTTAAATACTATTTCGCTAAAGGTAGCGCCATGTTAATACTCACACGAAAAATGGGAGAGGGTATTGTTTTAAATGAAAACGTCACGATACGTGTCGTTGAAATTTCTAAAGGGGTTGTAAAACTTGGTATTGATGCACCCAAAGAGATGCTCATTTTACGCGAAGAGCTAGAACTTGCGGTCAAGCAAAGCAATATTGAAGCAAGCAAAAGTGTCAATATTCAAACACTCTCTGATTTAAGTAAAAAGCTAAAATAATGCACTATTACGCACCAGCCAAGGTTAATATTTTTCTTAAAATCGTAGGAACAAGAGGGAACTACCATGAACTTTTCTCTCGTTTTGTACGTGTTCCTACCCTTTTTGACACATTGTGGTTTGCGCCTAAAAAAAGCGTTGAGCCTTTTGAGTTGGTAGGGGATTTTCATTGTAGTGTGGAAGACAACACCCTTTATAAAGCCTATGATGCCTTATGTCAAGAGGGTTTTTCACAACACGTGAGTGCGGTGATGGCAGAACTTGCTTTACATGTAAAAAAGAGTATTCCCACAGGTGCGGGTTTAGGAGGAGGCAGTAGCGACAGTGCGACGTTTCTTAAAATGTTAAACGAACAAGCGGGTTTAAAACTTACATGTAAAGAATTGATGGAGATTGGCTCGCGGGTAGGAGCAGATGTCTCCTTTTTTGCTTCAGAAGTACAAAGTGCTAATGTGAGCGGTATCGGCGAAGTGGTAAACTTGTTCGAAGAAGAGGCTTTAGAGATAGAGATTTTCACCCCTGATATAGCGTGTCATACGGGCAAAGTGTATCAAACGTATAGGGAATATTTTTTGCAAACGATGGATAAACCACAAGCGCTTAAAATGCTTTCCCTATCAAGTGAAAAATTAGTCAAGCAATTTTCAAAAGAAGAACTGAACGATTTGTATGCCCCTGCCCTAAAAATTTACCCTGAACTTTCTTTGTACGCCAAAGAAGGGTGGTTTTTTAGTGGTAGTGGCAGTAGTTTTTTTAGAATAAAGGGAAAAGTGTAGATGGGCGAACCAGTAGCACGCAATAAAAAAGCGTACCATGATTATGAAATTTTAGAAAAGCTTGAAGCAGGTATTGTGCTTCAAGGCAGTGAAGTGAAAGCCATTCGTCAAGGCAGAGTAAATTTAAAAGACTCATTTGTAAAAATCATCAAAGGAGAGGCTTTTTTGCTCAATGCGCATATATCGCATCTAAGCACAGCAAATCCTCATTTTACGCCCAATGAAAGACAAGAGCGTAAGTTGCTTTTACATCAAAAACAACTTCGCAAATGGGATGCAAAAGTAGCCCAAGATGGTTTAACAATGGTACCTTTGTCACTCTATTTTAATGCCAAAAATCTAGCAAAATTAGAAATCGCATTAGCCAAGGGTAAAAACTTACACGATAAGCGAGAGAGCTTAAAACAAAAAGATGCGGAGCGTGAAGCAAAAGTGGCACTCAAAAACTATGCTTATAAAGAGTGACACATTACAAGTTAGCGTGACAAAGTCACAAGAGCTGTTGGCTGAACTTAATTTTAGGCTTAGCCCAAAATTTGAGAATCAAGTGAGAGTGACAAAGTCATAGGAGCCGTCTGCTGAAGACCTAATTTTGGGCTTAGCCCAAAATTTGAGAATCAAGTTAGAAAGCTTAATTTAAAAATCATTTATAGAAATCAAGTAAAATACGACAAAATTATAGAGGGACACATGAAAAAGTTTATTAGTTTTTTAACCATCATTTCAACACTTCTTTTTATCGGATGCAGCTCTGAGCCTGCTAAAAGTGTGACAGCGCCTAAAGAGGTCTATAAAGAGGGTGATAAGATAGAACTTAAAAGTGTTGCAGGGGCAAAAATCACCTTGCTTCGTAAAAACAATGGCTTTGTCATTGAAGGAAACGAAGATAAAATTATCTTAATTGATATCTTTGGAACCTTTTGTGCACCATGCCAAGAAGAAGCTCCTTTACTCATGGATTTTCAATTACAAAACAGTGATGACGTCTTTTTGTTAGGACTTAACCACTTAGAAGAAGTGAGTGATGAGTATGTGGTCGAAAATTTTGCGGCAAAATACAACGCGTACTATTTTATCAGCAATTCACCACACAATAAAAAAATCGTTGAAACAATTGTTCAAGATATTGCTTATAAATCAGCGGTTCAAGTACCACTCAAAGTGGTTTTAAAAGAGGGTGTGTATCAAAAAATTACGGACATTTATGGAGCAAATCCTGAAAATAAGTTTTACATTGGTAAGGTAAGCCTTGATGTCATTCAAAAAGATATCGATAGATTGAAGGCAAAATAGAGGGTATGATGCATCAAAAGTATGAATTTCAAAATGAAATCTTAGAAGATGTAAAAGTCAATGAGCCACGCTTGTATAAAGTACTGTTACTCAATGACGATTACAGTAGTATGGATTTTGTGATTCAAGTATTGATGCAGATTTTTCACCACAGTTATGAGAAGTCAATGGATATTATGATTAAAGTGCATGAACAAGGTAAAGGTTTATGCGGGGTTTACACGTACGAAGTCGCTGAGACAAAAGTAGCGCATGTACGAAAAATGGCAAAAGAGGCAAAGTTTCCTTTGCGTGCTGTAATGGAAGAGGAGTAAGATATGGTAAGTCAAGAACTTAATTTTGTTTTTAACGACGCAATCACATTTGTGCGTAAACACCGATACGAATATATTACGGTGGATCATCTCTTCTTTGCACTCTTAAACAATGAACATATTGCGGGTCTTTTGATGAATTGTGGGCTGAGTATCACCTTTTTGCAACGTTCTATGGAAAAGTACTTTGTCGCGAATCCTAATATTGTTCCTGCTGATGAAAACTATGAACCTTTAGAAACAGTCGCTTTGACACGCGTTATAGAGTCTATGATGTTACATGTAAAAAGTGCTGGAAAAGCAGAAGCGAGTGTTTATGACCTTCTCATCGCCTTGATGGACGAAAGTAATGCATTTTGTGTTTCTCTTTTGATGCAACAAGGGGTTGATAAACTCACCATCATTGAAGAAGTAACAGCGTTAGTGCAACCGCATGAAAAAGAAGAGAGTGAAGCTCAAGCCAAAGAGAGTGCTTTGAAAAAATATACGCTTGATTTGATTGCATTAGCGCAACAAAAACAAATCGACCCTTTAATTGGTAGAGCAGAAGAGGTCAAACGTGTGATGCAGGTATTGTGTCGCAGAAAGAAGAATAATCCTTTACTTGTGGGCGAACCAGGGGTTGGTAAAACCGCTATTGTAGAAGGGTTAGCTCAAAAAATTAGTGAAGATGCCGTGCCTGAAATTTTGAAAAACACACCGGTGTATGCGCTGGATATGGGAGCATTACTCTCAGGTACGAAATACCGAGGTGACTTTGAAAAACGTCTTAAAGAGATTTTAAATGAACTAGAAGTTCAAGAAGGTGCTATTTTATTTATCGATGAGATTCACACCATCGTAGGCGCTGGAGCGACCAGTGGGGGCTCTATGGACTTGTCTAATTTACTCAAACCTGCTCTTGCTTCTGGGAAAATTCGCTGCATAGGAGCGACTACTTATGGTGAATTTAGAAACTTTTTTGATAAAGATAAAGCACTAAGCCGTCGTTTTGCCAAAATTGATGTGTTAGAGCCTAGTATTGAAGATGCCTTTTTGATTTTAAAAGGGCTCAAAGGCAGTTATGAGAAACACCATGGGGTGAAGTATCCCACAGAGGTCATAAGAGGCTCTGTTGAGCTTGCGAAGAAATATATCAGTGATAAATTTTTACC
>CAYTVI010000053.1:0-14181 GCA_964441765.1 uncultured Sulfurospirillum sp. | reverse complement strand
TCATCCAACAACTCAGTGTCGTAGGCATCGCAGGACCAGGTGATGGACTCGCCAATCCAAAACAAACCTTTGAGACGTTTGCCCTTTTGAAAAAATACGCTCCCGATATTAAACTATGTCTTTCAACCAATGGCTTAATGATTCATAAGCACATCGATGAAATCGCCAAATACACCATCGAACACGTCACCGTAACGCTCAATTCCGTCGATGAAACAGGCGAAATCGGCTCAAAAATCTATCCGTGGGTTTTTTATGAGCACAAAAAACACCGAGGCGTAGATGGAGCTAAACTTCTTTTGGAAAAACAACTTTTAGGCATCAAGATGCTCGTTGAACGAGGTATTTTAGTTAAAGTAAACTCTGTTCTAATTCCTGGAATTAACGATGAACACCTGCCACTTGTGGCAAAAAAAGTTAAAGAACTGGGCGTGTTTATCTTCAACGTCATGCCTCTTATCTCAAAGCCCGAATTTGGAACAAAATTTGGAGTGGAAGGCGTGCCAAGTGCAAACCACAAGCAGTTGATGAAAGCCCAAGAAGCCTGTGATGTCAATGTCAAGATGATGCGCCATTGTCGTCAATGCAGAGCTGATGCGGTAGGACTTTTGGGAGAAGATCGAAGTGATGAGTTTTTCAAAGAGAGCTTTGCGGATAAAAGCTTTGAAGAACTCTCAAACCATTACAACCTCAACCAACGGGTCAAAACCCACGATGCGATTGAGACATGGCGACGTGCGCTAAGAGCTGCCAATGGCAAAATCATGCAAGAAGTTGCTCAAAAAGAGGAGCTAAGTTCCAACGGACAAACGCATCTGGTTGCCGTTACCACAAGGGGAAATGGCTTAATTAACGACCATTTTGGAAGTGCTAAAGAGTTTTTGATTTATGAAGCAGGCGATAAAGGGATTAAATTTATCATGCACCGTAAGGTTGAGAAGTCTTACTGTATGGGTAAAGAGGGATGTGATGGAAGTTATCCGATTGATGAGATTAAAAATGCTTTGAGTGATTGTCGTCTTCTTTTAACGCAAAAAATCGGCGAATGCCCACAAAAAGAGTTAGAGAGTATCCATCTTACCTGTGATGAGAGTTTTGCAGATGAGCCAATTGAAATTTCTGTGTTAAAAGGTGTACGCAAACATTTCTTTGCCGCTTAAGGAGACAAAAGATGATTATCAATGATACCACCCTTCGTGATGGTGAACAAGCCCCTTTTGTTGCTTTTAACACCGAAGAAAAGATTGCGATTGCTCAAGCGCTTTACCTAGCAGGTGCTGATGAATTAGAAGTTGGTATTCCTGCCATGGGAGCCAAAGAGCAAGCCGATATCAAAGAGATATTAGCCCTTGATTTACCCCTTCGCATCATGAGTTGGAACCGTGCCACTCTGAGTGACTTGGAAGCGTCTTTAGCGTGTGGTTTAAAAGCGGTAGACCTTTCCATTCCCGTATCGGATATTTTAATTGAAGCCAAGTTTGGGGGCAATAAAGCACGCCTGTTAAAAAATCTCGAAGAGGTTTTACATGTAAGTAAACACGAAGGACTTTTTGCGTGCATTGGTGGGGAAGATAGCTCACGAGCTGATTTGGGATTTTTGAAAGAGGTGATGGAACTGGGCAAAAGTCTAGGCGCTTCTCGTTTTCGTTATTGCGATACAGTGGGCATCATGCGACCGCATCAAATCTATGAGCATATCTCCTACTTAAACGCACTCCATCTTTTAGAGATTGAGATGCACACCCACAATGACTTTGGCATGGCAACGGCAAATGCTATCAGCGGGCTTGAAGCAGGAGCCATCAGTGTCAACACTACCGTGATTGGGCTAGGTGAACGTGCAGGCAATGCGAGTTTTGAGCAAGTACTCATGAGCCTTGCGCATCTTTTTGGCGAGCAGCGTACCATTGACTCAGGTGCGCTAAGACACCTTGTTGCTCTTGTTGAAAAAGCTTCCAAGCAAAGTATCTCCGCTACCATGCCTATTGTTGGTAAACATATCTTCTCTCACGAATCAGGCATCCACGTCAATGGTATGATAAAACATGAAAAAGCGTATGAAGCCTTTTCCCCTCACAGTGTGGGAATGAAACGAAGCTATCCTATCGGTAAACATTCGGGAAGTTCCACGCTTTTATTTCACTTGCGCTCCATGGGCTATGAGCCTGAACATGAAGTCATCAATAAAATGCTTCCACGCGTTCGTGAAATCGTGACTGAGCGTAAAAAAGTCTTAAATAAAAAGGAACTCGAAGCGCTCTTTTTAGCATCAAAGGCGTGTTAATGGAGCCTTTTGCTTCAAAAATCATCTGTGAATGCGGACACAAAAGCATCCAAGAAGCCATAGAGATTTTTAAAGAAACCTCACTGCCTTACAAAAAAGCTAAAAAACTGGTCACTGAGTGTAACCAAACGTGTTGCCGAAGACCTTTGATGACACTTTTTAATATGATAGAGTTTGGCGAGATTGATTATGAAGAGATAGCGTTTTTGATTGACCAGAAAAACAGCAGATTCGATGAAGGAGAGAGTGATGAGTGAGGGAATCAGAGAGTTTTCACAGTGGATAAAATCCATCGGCTTAGAGCATACTTTACCTCGAAATCTCTCACAACTAGAATCCATCACCTCGCTTGATTTAAGCCGTAAAAAACTCACCCATTTGCCTGAGAGTATTGGGGCGCTGCAAAATCTGAGCATTCTTAAAATCTCAGGAAACAGGCTTAAAGCGCTTCCTAAAAGCCTCTCAACGCTTAAAAATCTACGTAATTTTCAATGCGAAAACAATCTCTTAGAACATTTACCTGAAGACTTTGGAAAGCTTCACTCTTTAGTGATTTTAAACCTCAACGGCAATCAACTCACCTCTTTGCCAAAGAGCTTTTACGATTTGACCAACCTCACACGTCTTACCTTAGCTGTCAATCGTTTAAGCCACCTAGACATCGCTTTTAAAAATCTCAAAAAACTTTTACATGTAAGCTTAGATACCAACTACTTTGCAGCACTTCCCGAAGTCTTTGATGCGATGAAGTCGCTTTATTACCTTGACCTTTCTTTCAATAAACTGCAAAGCTTGCCTGAGTCTTTAGGGGCTATTGAAGAGCTTGAAACCCTTATTTTAGAGGGCAACTTACTGCGCAATCTCCCCTCATTAGAGTCTCACGATATGCTAGTCAAGCTCAATCTCAATTCAAACCATCTCACAAACATCGACTTTGACCTAAGTTCCCTAGAAGATTTACAAATCTTATCGCTTGAAAATAACCAACTCAAAACCCTTCCATGTTCACTCTGTTCACTTTCAAAACTCACCTCACTCAATGTCAGTGCCAATTGCCTTGAGGGCTTACCTGAATGCATCGGCAATCTTGAAAATTTATATGAACTCGATGTCGAAGATAACGAACTTTGCACACTTCCTTCGTCCATCGAAAAACTCACCAAACTCAAAAATCTTTTCATCGCTAATAACCATAATTTACGCAAACCCAACCTTCCATCCTTAGAGTATTGCGACGTCGAATAAGCCAAATTTAACTCCCTCTTAGCTATCATTAAAGAATGACAGACATTGAAAAGATACAACTTTTAAAACTTCTCTATCAGCACCGAGCTATGGGGCATGAATACTTTGAAGAGTACCAATCACTCTTAAAGACAGAACCCTCATCACTCGCTCACAGTATGGAAGAGTTGAAAAAAGATGTGTTAGCGTGTCATTTATGCACCCTTGCGAAGAGTCGGAAAAATATTTTATTTGGCGATGGAAATCCCAAAGCCGACATTATGTTCATAGGCGACAATCCGGGGGTAAGTGAAGATGAGATGGGAACACTGTTTGCGGGTCGTAGCGGAGAGATGCTGGTCAATATGATTGAAAGAGTGCTCCTTCTACCAAAAGAAGAGGTTTATATCACGACGATTTTAAAATGTCGCCCCCCTGAAAACAGAGTGCCAACACCTGAAGAGGTGTCGTGTTGTAAGCCTTATTTGATGCAGCAAATTGGTATGGTGAAACCAAAAATCATCATCGCCCTTGGCTCAACAAGTTTTCATCATCTTACAGGCGAATATGACACAAGTATCGATCAAGTCAGAGGTTTGGTGCTTAATTTTGGAGAAGCAAAGTTAATACCGACGTTTCATCCTAGTTTTTTATTGCGTAACCCGAGTGCTAAAAAAGAGGTCTACGCTGATATGCTAAAAGTGAGGAGTATGTTGTGATAAAATCATTCTTAAGTGTCGTTGTGATGGGTGCTCTTTTTTGGGGCTGTACCCCCAATCCCGTTCAACCACCAACAATTAGTACTTACAATACCTCTTCGAATGCTAAAGGGAAAACAACACCAAGTAACCAAAAAAGCACAGCGACCTACCCTGGTTCAAAAGAGCAAATAGAGACAAAAAAAACAATCCCTGCACAAACAGTCCCTCCTGTTATTCCGCAAACACCTATGGTAGATACAACTCTTTCTTCGACTCCCCTTGTAATTGCACCACTAGACGCACCCATTGCGCAGGAGAGTACCCCTTCTGCTACCTTTACACAACCGCCTCTTAGCTCAACGCCCATTGTACTTAGCCATAATGGTGAGATGATTAAAATCGCTGTGCTGATTCCACAAAAAACCATCAAAAAATATGCTATTACCTCGGTCAATTCTGTGATGTCTTACCTACTTTATAAAAACTACTCATTTGATTTGAATGTGTTTAACTCAGGCGATGAAAAAGAAGAGTCTATCAAAAAAGCACTAAGCGACATTCAAGCAGGAGGCTATCACTACATCATCGCTCCTGTGACCGCAGAGGGTGCTACCATCATCGCGACAAATGTTCGTGACACGATGGTTTTTATCCCAACACTGCATCGAAATAGCGTCGCTGTAGCGGGAGACAATATCGTTTTTGGCGGTATTGATTATGACCAGCAGGTGACACTTTTAAGCCCATACGCCAATGAGCGTGTTGGTACATTTGAAGATGGGAGTACACTGAGTTTTCAGCTTAATGCCCTTGTGAAAAAGAACAGCGAGCGTGTTTTTTATGAAAAAAGAGTCGAGAGTTCAAAGGCAAATTTCAAAGGCATGTTCAAAGGCAATACCTCACTCAATAGCGCTTCTTTTTACTTAAACACACCATTAGTCACATCAAGCCTTATCGCTTCGCAACTGCGCGCAAACAGTATCTACCCACATGCCCTTTTATCAACGCAAATCAACTATAACCCTCTTCTTCTTACCCTCACGCAGTACGAAGACCGTGACAATATGTTCATCGCAAACTCTATTCAAAGAACACCTGCCAAATTAGAAGAGATTAACACGTTGTTTGGGCATGATATTGTGTATGATTGGGTCAATTACGCAACATCTATTGGTGCTGATTTGCTTGCCACACACTTCTTTGGCAACCAAACCCAGCGTGTGTTTAAAGAGCAACTTATCAACAACCAAATCGTCTATAACACACGCATTGTCAAGCCTGATCGCTACTCATTTACACCAGTACTTGAGTAAAAAACGCTTTTGTCGCTTCGTCTATCTTAGCGACTTTGCCCTCTTTGACAAAGGCTAAAAGCACTGTCATTTCAAACAATTTTTCATCGCCTTTATAAATCTCATGCTTTACATGTAAAGAGGCATTTTTAAGTTCCAGTAAAACACTTTTCACATCCAACAAATCGCCTAATTTTGCGGACTTAATAAACTCCGCTTCCACACGCCTCACGACAAAATGCCCACCTTCTATTGCTGGACTTTTGCCATGTGTAAAAAATATCTCGCTACGCGCTCGTTCACAAAATTTTAGATAATTAGCATGATACACCACACCACCAGCATCTGTATCGTCATAGTAAACCCGTATTTGCATTGTAAAAGCCTTTTTCTAGTTTAAACATCTTTATAGGGTATTTTAACGTAATAACATGACGATTTTATCTACATTCACGCTATTTTTAACCATGACATGGACTGTATGTTCAGGAGTGAAAGTCACACACTACTGCATGATTTTTATTTTTTCTCTTTATTTTTTTTCAGTTCATCCATATACTCTTTTGCATTTTCGCCGCGTAAAAAGTCTGCTGCTTTTAAAAGTCCATCATTAAGATACTTTGCTTGGTATCCATGTAGTGTGAGATAAAGACGTGCCATGTTGGAGCGGTCATTATGGGGACATGCGGTGATGATAAGTTTGTCTTTTGGAAGCTCATTAAGGCGTTTTGGAAGTTCATTGAGGGGTATATTCACCGAGCCTGCAATATGCCATGCCTCAAACTCTTGCGCAAAACGGATATCTACTAACACAGCTTTTCCCTCTTCTACAAGGGCTAGCATATCGGGCGTTTTGATTTTCATCTCATTACGTTCTTTGTAATCAAATTTTGAAAGGTATGTATCAAAATCAACTTTATTTAACTCCATAGCATTGACTAAACCTACAATCGCTAATACTAAAAAAATAACCTTTTTCATACTTTCTCCTTATAAAATTGCATTAAACAGATACCCTACACCCATAATACCAAGTGCTACAATCCCAAAAAATGTTAGAATGAGCTTTACATGTAAAATGCGTTTGAGTATCATCGCTTCAGGTAAAGACAAAGCGGTAATCGCCATCATAAAACTCAGAGCTGTCCCTAGCAACATTCCCTTACCCGTTAACACTTCTATTAAAGGCATCACCCCTGCGGCATTTGAGTACATCGGAATGCCTAATAAAACCGCCAAAGGAACGCTATACCAAGTGTTGCTTCCTGCGTATTTTAAAATAAACTCTGTGGGGATAAACCCATGAATAAACGCACCAATACCGACACCAATCAAAACATAGGGATAAATTTTTTTGAAAATATCAGAGGTGTAATGCCACGCATCACTGACGCGTTGTTTGAAAGAGAGTTCTATCTTCACATCTGCTAAGTCACCATTCATCGGCGTTACAGGAATGAGGATGTATTTTTCCATTTTCAATCGCCCTACGACAAATCCACCAATGATAGCCACTAAAAGACCAAAACCAATATACAAAGCGGTCACTTTCCAACCCAAAAGCCCAAACAATAAAGCAATCGCAATTTCATTGTTCATTGGGCTTGAGATAAGAAAACTAAAGGTAATCCCCAGTGGAATCCGCGCTTGCATAAACCCTAAAAACAAAGGGATGGCAGAACAGCTACAAAATGGCGTGATGATGCCAAAAAGAGCGGCTAAGACATTGCCTGTAAACTCACTTTTACCTTGCAGATAGACTCTTACTTTTTCGGTGTTAAAATAGGTTCTTAAAAAGCTAACCGCAAAGATAATCAGCACTAAAAGAATGTAAATCTTCACCGTATCGTAGATAAAAAAGTGCAAAGCAGAACCTAACGCCGAAGCTTTATCCATCGCCCATAGTTCAAACACAAGCGTATCGACCATTTTTTCCCAGATTTCAAACATTTAAAACACCCACGCTAAAGAGAGTAAGACCACCAAAAGGACAGGTGGAGTGACCAGCAATCCAAACATGCTGTACTGCCCAAAACCAATTTTCACCCCTTTTTGAGCAAGGACATGTAACCATAAAAGTGTGGCAAGTGAGCCAAATGGGGTCATTTTAGGCCCTAAATTGCACCCAATGATATTGGCATAGGCTAAAGCGGTATTGGGGATATCATGCAGTGCAATATCCATAATCATCACGGTTGGCATATTGTTCATCACCGCACTCAAAATGGCAGCAATAAACCCCGTCCCTACAATGGCTATAGGCTCACCATGGGTACTGAGCTCTTTAAGTAAAGAAGTGAGATACTCCGTAAGCCCCGCATTTTTAAGCCCATACACGACGATGTAAAGCCCGATACTAAACCACACGACTTGCCAAGGCGCTGTTTTGATGATACGCATCGCGTGGGTTGTTTTCATTATAGAAGCAATGAGTAAAAAAACAAGCGCACCGCCTAGTGCGAACACACTCACAGGCAGATGATACGCATCACCGATAAAATAGCCTCCCAGTAAAATAGCTAAAAAAAGCCATGAAAAACGAAACAAAGTCTTATTTTTTAAAACAGCATCGGGATTTTTGAGCAATGACGTTTCTACATGTAAAGGAATATCTTTACGCAATACAATCCACAAAACAACAATCGAGATAAGCGTACTCACCGTATAGGGTACAATCATCACCCCAATATACTCCGCAAATCCTATGTTAAAATAATTGGCGGTGACAATGTTGGTTAGGTTTGAAAAAACAAAGGGAAGCGACGCCGAATCGGTGATAAATCCTCCCGCCAATAAAAAAGCTACGATGGTTTTTAGATTGAGCTTTAAAAGACGCATTTTTGCTAATAAAATTGGTGTTAAAATCAGCGCTGCGCCATCGTTCGCAAAAAGTGCCGAGACAAAACTACCCAAAAGAAGCGAATAGACAAACATCAAATGCCCATTTCCATGACTAAGACGCGCCATATGAATCGCACACCATTCAAAAAAACCAATATCATCTAAAACCATCGAAAGGATAATGATGCCAATAAACGCTAAAGTCGCATCCCACACAATGCCTGTTACAACCAAAACATCCGAAAAACTCACAACACCTAATGCTAAAGCTAAAAAAGCACCTATGAGTGCGGTGGTGCCGATTTGCAATCCTCGAGGTTGCCAAATGACAAAAAGAAGCGTTATAAGAAAAAGTGACGAAGCTAAAATCATACAGCACATCCTTTGGTATAAGGAGGAACTTCCATCTCCAGATACGAGATTTCTTTTAAAACCGCTTGTCTAAAAGCATCCATTGGGTGCCGAATACTGTAATACGCCCACCTTCCTTCTCTCTCAAGTTTTAAAAATCCCGCTTCTTTGAGAATCTTAAGATGCCGTGAGATGCGTGATTGAATCATCTCAAATGCCTCTTCAATGTCGCACACACACACCTTGCCATTCACATCAATGAATCTCAAAATGCGCAAACGCGTTTCATCATTGAGCGCACCCATCGTTTTTAGGAAAATATCCATAGGCTCCCTTTCTTTAAGGCTTTAGTAAAGCTACCACTTCTTCAACGCTCAACACTTTACCACTGCTTTTAACCACGCCATCGACCACTAAAGCAGGTGTGCTCATTACGCCATAATTCATGATTTGAACGATATCTTCTACTTTTTCAATCTGTGCAAAGAGACCACTTTTAGCCACCGCTTCTTTTGTTACATGTAAAAGTGTTTGACACTTTGTGCACCCTGTTCCTAAGATTTCAATTTTCATAGTTTTATCTCCTTCTTATGCGTTTAACGCCGCTACAATACGCGGTAAAAGTTCTGCTTCAATCGCTTTACATGTAAGAATAAATGCCCCATAATCTTTTCCATCAGGATCAGCAAAGCCCACATGTATTTTTTTGACAGGACGAGGAAACATTGGGCACGTTTCATAAGCATGGTCGCACACGGTCACCACCATATCAAAATCCATCTCTATCACTTCATCCAAGGTTTTTGAATGATACTCTTCTTTCCAAATCCCCTCTTCTTCTAAAACTCTTTTTGCATACGCATTCACTTTGCCACTTGCTCTCACTCCCGCGCTATACGCTTTGATGCCTTCTAAGCGTGCATTGACAAGCGCTTCAGCGATAATACTTCGACAGCTGTTTCCTGTGCATAAAATCAATACTTTTTTCATAATACACCTTTTACATGTAAATCGTAAATCGCATTGTAGTATAAAATTATCTTTATATCAAGATATATTGATATAAAGATAATTTTACGATTCCTTTAAAACCAAAGAAGAGAGCCTTGTGAGCATCTCTTCTTTATCAAAATCACTTTAGACAGCTTTATTTAGCTCAATAGTGATGTGTACAAGCTCTTCATGAATACTCAATTGCTCTTTAAAATAATGCGGCGTTACCTCTTCTTTTACATGTAAACATAAAATACACGCGTACTTCCCTTTCCCCACACGCCACACGTGTAAATCACTCAGTGTCGCTTTGATAGGACTTGCCTCAATCACTTCATAAATTTCAGCCACCACGGGTGCATCCATCTCAGCATCAAGCAGTACACGACTTGTATCTCGCAACAAGCCATACGCCCAAATCAAAATCAACACAGCCCCCACACATCCCATAATAGGATCAAGCCAATCTGCACCCCAAAACTTTCCACCCATCAATGCAATAATCGCCAAAACAGATGTCGCTGCATCTGCTACAACGTGTAAATAGGCTGAGCGTAGATTAAGGTCATGGTGGTGGTGAGCATGGTCATGATGATGCTCATCGTGGTGATGATGGTGATGGTGAGCATGCCCATCTTTGAGCAACCACGCACACGCCAAATTGATTAAAAAGCCTAAAGCCGCAATTAAAATAGCCTCATCATAATGAATCGGAATTGGTGCAAAAAGACGCTCTAAAGAATGGTAAAGCATCAAGCCTGCGACACCTACTAAAAAAATAGCACTCGTATAGCCACCTAAAACTTCTATTTTCCACGTGCCAAACGTAAAGCGTGAATCACGTGAAAACTTGCGTGCGGCGCTATAGGCTAAGACGGAAAGCCCAAGGGCTAAAACATGCGAACTCATATGCCAGCCATCAGCCAGTAACGCCATTGAATTATAGTACCATCCTCCAAAGATTTCAGCGACCATCATCACTGCGGTCAATAAAACGGCTAATCGTGTATTGCGCTCTGCTAGAGGATTACCTTCATCAAAAACATGAGAATGTTCATGGGGGTGTGCTGATGTCATCTATTTGCATCCTTTTGTATTTTTATGATACTATACCCCAGTATACTTTAAAGCAGACTAAGAAGGAGTTTTTTATGGCGCATACCATTAAAGATAAGAAAAAACTTTTAACACGGGTTCGTCGCATCAAAGGTCAATCAGAAGCCTTGGAAAAAGCCTTAGAAAAAGAGGTAGAGTGTGCGGCTATCTTACAGCAGATTGCGGCTATTAGAGGTGCAGTGAATGGTTTGATGATGGAAGTGGTTGAGGGATATTTGCGTGAACATCTAGGACCTCATGTGCCACAAGAACAACGCAATGAAGATTTGGAGCGCTTAATACCTGTGCTACGCTCGTATATGAAATAACGACTATTTATCGCCACGTGAGCTTTCTTAATAAAACTCACGTGTAAGCGATACGTCCTAATCTTTTGTAATTTCTCGTATCAAATCATAATCATTTTTACGCAAGGCTTCTAAAAAGACATTGATTTCATCGGGCATAATACCCATAACATGTAAAGCTTCCTCACCAATGCGAATACTGCTCTCCAATGTCTCTGCCAAAACCCAACTAGCACCTGCTCCTAAAAGCTTATCCATAGCTTTGATATCCACCGCACGCGCTAAAATTTTAATGTGTGGGTAGGTTTCTTTGATATGTTTAACCACTTTGATAGCATTTAAACTCTTATCGATTGAGACAATCACCATTGAAGCTTGGTCAAGCTTGATGGTTTCTAAAAATTTCATATCGGTGATATCCCCAAAAAAAACAGGCATTCCCTCTTTTCTTCCAACACGAACAGCCGATGGATTGATATCAAAAACCATGAAAGGAATGGAGCTATTTTTAAGCATCCGCGCTATCACCCTACCCGTACTTCCATAGCCTGCAATAAGGACTTTTTGAGCACTTTGAGTGCCATCTAAGGAAAGATAATTCAACGAAGAACTTTGTGCCAATTTATCGGCTACTTTTGAGCCAATATTATATAAAACAGGGGTTAGAAGCATACTAATGGAGATAACACCAATACCGACAACAAAGAGTTTATCATCGATAACATCTAACGCTTTTAGCGCACCAAAAAGTACAAACCCAAACTCACCACTTTGATTGAGTAAAGAGGCTACTTTGATGGCATTGCTTTTGGTTGCACCAAATAAAAGCATAAGAAAAAAAAGTACAATCGCCTTTAAAACCAAAATAACAACGATATGCCCTGCAAATAATAACGGTGCTTCCATAATGGCTTTAAAATCAATCGACATACCCACAGCCACAAAGAAAAGGCTCATCAAAATACCTTTAAAGGGCTCAACGCTTGATTCTATCTGATAACTGTAGCGAGAAGTTGAAAGCATCATCCCCATTAAAAAAGCACCCAGAGCCATCGAAAGACCCGCATGTTCCATCAGATAGGCAGAAAGCACCACGCTTAAAAGTGCAAACATTAAAAAAGCATCTTTATTGCGTTGCTTGGCAACTTTATCAAGTGCTTTAGGCAAAATATACCGCCCAAAAGCATATAGCAAAACAAACATCAAAGCAACCGTACCTACCTTCTCATACAAGGGCGTAGCACTATCACTGACGTGTTTTTCAGAGAGCAATGGTACGACTGCCAACAAAGGCACAATCGCTAAGTCTTGAAGAAGTAAAATCGCAAAAGAGCTCTTCCCGTGTTCGGAAGAGAGTTCCCCTTTTTCTTGCAATAACTGCATCACAAAAGCTGTTGAAGAAAGTGCTAGAGTCAATCCTAAAAGCATCGCAACACTGAGCTTTTCTACATAAAAACTCATATAAAACCCAATGATAATACCTGAGAGAATAACTTGTAATGTTCCTAGCCCAAAAACATCTTTTCGCATGGACCATAGCTTGGAGGGTTGCATCTCCAAACCAATAACAAACAGTAAAAACACAACCCCTATTTCAGTAAAACTGCGCATAGACTCTACTTCACTGGTGATGGAAGGGCCTGGCGTATAAGGTCCTACAACAATACCTGCAATCAAAAGCCCCAAAATAGACCCAAGCCCCATATGCTTAGAAATCGTCACCATAATCGCCGTGACCGCTAACAATAAAAGCACGGAAACAAGAAATAGATCCATCGCTATCCTTTTACATGTAAAGATTTAAAGTACGATCTCTTGGTTGATGTTCAGCCCAAATCCTGAAAGCCCCACATAATCTTTATTGGTATGTGTTGATAAGAGATTGATATTTTCAATACCAAGCTTTCGCACTATTTGCGCTCCAACACCAAATTCTCGCATCAATTCTTGATTGGCTGAGTATTCATTGTCAATAAAAATCAACACACCGCTGTTGGTCTTTAAATATTCAATGGCTTTAAGCAAACTGTCAAATTTTTCTTGATTAGCGAGTAAAACATTATCGGGTAAAATGTGATGAAACTTTACTGCACTTGTTTTTTCAATCGTTCCAAAGGTATAGGCGATATGATGATTACCTTCATGATCTACCATATCGATTTTACGTGCACTTTCTCCCATAAACGTTACATTAGAAGACATCACTTCTCGTACCAATGACTCAAACTGCATACGATACGCCACGATATCAGATATGGAAACCATATTAATACCATACTGCTTACAGAAAATATCTAAGTCATCCCTTCGCGCCATACTTCCGTCTTCTTTCATAATTTCACAGATGACAGACACTTCACATAGTCCTGCTAAACGGCACAAATCCACAGAGCCTTCCGTATGCCCAGTGCGAACCAATGTCCCACCTTTACGTGCAATCAATGGAAAAATATGACCAGGGCGTACCAACTCTTTAGGTGAACTAGCACAATCGGCTAAAATCTTAATCGTCACATCTCGCTCATGCGCTGAAATACCTGTGGTACACACACGTGCATCGACTGAAATCGTAAAAGCTGTCTCATGCTGTGAATCATTATTTTTTACCATCGGAATAAGCTCTAAACGTTGAGCTATCTCTTCTGTTAAAGGTGTACAAATAAGACCTTTGGCAACACTTGCCATAAAGTTGACTTTTTCAGGTGTTGAAAAAGTGGCTGCATAAACAAGATCTCCTTCATTTTCCCTATCTTCATCATCGACCATAACAACCATTTTGCCATGCTTAATATCTTCTATCGCTTGTTTGACTCTTTCAATCGGCATACCCATATCTCCAAATTATATTTTGATAGATTATACAAAATTACCCTTGACAAACATATTAAAAGTGACTATAATTTCACCTCGTTTAAGGCATTGGGGTATAGCCAAGCGGTAAGGCAACTGGTTTTGGTCCAGTCATTTCAGGGGTTCGAATCCCTTTACCCCATCCACCTTATACCTCCTACATCGCGGGATAGAGCAGTTGGTAGCTCGTCGGGCTCATAACCCGAAGGTCGTCGGTTCAAGTCCGACTCCCGCAACCATTT
>CAYTVI010000052.1:0-14260 GCA_964441765.1 uncultured Sulfurospirillum sp. | reverse complement strand
CCTTTTTCTTTACACGAAGCGGCAATAAAGAGGTTTTCATCCGTAATTTGGATTTTTTCTTTTTGAAGGATTTCTTTTACATGTAAGAGTGATTTGGTTTCATCGGCATCAGCTAAATCAAGGGCTTTTTTTGTGGTAGGTTCAAGTTTTAGTTGTTTACTGGCTAATTCAACAACCTCTTTATCTGGGGTTACAGGCGTTTTACCAAAATAACCTAAAACCATCTTGCCATACCCTTCCGCAATTTTATTCCACGGTCCAAACATCACATTGTTAAAGGCTTGTTGGAAATAAAACTGTGAAACAGGTGTTACACTGGTACCATATCCACCTTTTTCAACCACTTCACGCATCGCCTTAATCACTTCTGGAAACTTATGAAGAATGTTGTTATCGCGTAACATTTGAGTATTGGCAGTAAGTGCGCCTCCTGGCATTGGAGAAAAAGGAATCAAAGGAGAAACTTGTGTCGCTTCAGGAGGCATAAAGTAATCTTTGAGGCAATCTTGCAACACCTCTTCGTATTTTAAAATCTTCTCTAACTCTAATCCACCTAAATCATAATCCTTCCCTTTAACCGCATGAAGCATGGTTAAAATATCAGGTTGGCTTGTTCCACCGCTCACAGGGCTTGCCGCCATATCGATACCATCGACTCCTGCTTCAAGCGCCGCTAAGTAACATGCAACAGAAACACCTGCTGTCTCATGCGTATGAAGACGTAAATGTGTCCCATCTGGAACAAGTTTACGTGCCATTTTAAGTGTTTCATACACTTTTTGAGGGCTAGATGTTCCACTGGCATCTTTAAAACAGATGCTATGGTAAGGAATGCCCGAATCTAAAATTTCACGAAGTGTTTTTTCATAGAATGCCACATCGTGCGCTCCCACGCATCCTGGAGGTAAATCCATCATAGTAACCACAATTTCATGTTTTAGCCCATGGTTGACAATGCATTCACCACTGTATTTTAGATTTTCAACATCATTGAGCGCATCAAAGTTACGAATCGTTGTTGTCCCATGCTTTTTAAACATCTTAGCATGTAAGTCAATTAATTCTCGATTACCTGTATCAAGCATGACGGTATTGACACCGCGTGCCAAGGTTTGAAGATTTGCATCAGGGCCTGCGATGGCACGAAACTTATCCATCATCTCAAAGGCATCTTCATTAAGATAAAAATACAAACTTTGGAAACGTGCTCCGCCTCCAAATTCAAAATGGCTAATTCCAGCATCACGTGCTGCTGCGACTGCAGGTAAAAAATCATCCATCAGTACGCGTCCACCAAAAACCGACTGAAACCCATCTCTAAACGTTGTATCCATCACATCGATGTATTTTTTAGCCATCTTACTTTGCCCTTTGTACTATTTTGATTGTTTATGCAATTTGATAGAAGCCACAATGGCTGCGACTGCTGCTAAATGATGATGCGGTACCTTCCTAGATACGGCACTGGCATGAGATATTTCCTCTTTCTTCTGAGGAAAAAACTTCGTGATTATTCTGGATTGAATTTCCAAAACAAAAACCATAAGTATTAAGAACACAAAGACGGTGGACATTCCTAAAATCAAAAATTTTACGGATTCCGCAACGAGATTAATCTCCATCCAATCAACCCTTTTTTGTTTAATTTTAACTAAAAGACATAGCGAAAATTTTGGTATTTTAGCATTTTAATTATTAAATGAAACTCATAAAAATGTGGTTTTTAATGGTAGAGGAAGGAATGAAAAAGTCTTCATTCCTTTCCAAAAAAGAGGTAATTTAGTGGATACAACGCTCAAGAAGATAGAAAATCGAGCGATAATCAAGCCCACTTTCTTCACTCAAGCCAATTTCACACGGTTTACCCGTTGAAAATGCCAGTTTTGTATCATTAGGAATTGAGGATTTAAGATGACGAAGTGCTGATTTATTAAGCTCAGGATAATTAAATCCTCGATCACCCGCAAAACCACAACATGTCACCTCTGTTGGAAGCGTTACTTTGGTGCTACAACGACGTGCAATTGTCTCAAATTTTTCTACTAAGCCCATTTTACGTGTACTACAGATGGCATGAATCACGATTGGCTCATTGATTTGCTTAATCGGTAAGCGATCAAGCAAAATATCATGAATAAATTCGATAGGATCATAAACTTTAAGCTTACTTGTAAAATACTCCATCATCGTTTTCGTACATGAACTCATATCGCATAAAATTGGGTATTTTCCATTTTCACTCGCTTTAGTCAATGCCGCTTCAAGCTCGCTTGATTTTTGCTTACCTTGTGTTTTATAGCCTTTACTAGAAAATGGCATACCACAACATAAAGGCTTAAGTGATTCTGGAAAAATGACTTCAAAGCCGGCTTTTTCTAAAATACCGATTACTAAGTCATCTAATTCTGTCTCACTACTTTTTGGTTTTGGATTGCCCATCGTTCGGTTTAAGCACGAAGAGAAATAGACTACTTTTTCAGCGGCCCCAAATAATTTTCGAGAGTCTTTAAACGTATGCCCTCCTGGAAGACTTGCTTTCCAACGAGGAAGTTTATTCCCACTGAGTGTACTCACCCCTGCGCTCATAGCGCTCATAATACTATCAGGGATGATAGCATTCACACCTTTGACTGCGCTCAATACAAAACTACCTACGCCTAAAATCGTCCCATAATTGTTAGCAATGGTCGTAGCTAACTTATCTTGGGAAGGCGTAATTTGCTGATAGCGGATTTTTTTGGTCAACGCACCAGTATCTATTCCAACAGGACAGGAAAGTGAACAGAGTGAACAAGTTGCACACGTTTCAACACCATCGTATTGATACTGCTTTTTAAACGCTTCCAACGCTACCGTATCATTTTGTTTTTCTAATGTTTTCATATGTCTATTGGAGACAATACGCTGACGTGGAGTAAGTGTTAAAAAATTAGAGGGACACACGGGCTCACAGAAGCCACACTCAATACATTTATCAATCATTGGATCGGTAATTGGCATAGATTTGAAATTTTTAAGATGTACTTTTGGATCTGTGTTGATGATAACACCTGGATTAATTAAACCTTTTGGATCAAAAATCTGCTTGATCTCTTTCATAAGCCCATACGCATCGCTTCCCCATTCAAGTTCAACAAAAGGAGCCATATTTCGACCTGTTCCATGTTCTGCTTTGAGGCTTCCTTGATATTTGGTAGCCACTTGTTGTGCGACATCATCCATAAAACGCTCATAACGCTTAATTTCAGAAGGATCATCAAAGGCTTGGTTAAAGACAAAGTGTAAGTTTCCATCCAAAGCATGTCCAAAGATAATCGCTTCATCATAACCATATTTTTTGAAAAGTTCTTGTAATTCTAAGGTACCATCAGCAAGTGATTCAATAGGATACGCTACATCTTCAATAATACACGTGGTTCCACTCTCTCTAGCAGCCCCAACAGCGGTAAAAAGTCCTTTTCGGATTTTCCAGTATTTTGTATACTCATACACATCTTTTGTAAAATGCAATGGCATTTCAGGCTCAATATGTTGGAGTTTCTCTAAAATCACAGCAATATTGGCATCTAAAATCTCATTGCTAGGAGCACGTGTTTCGACTAGAACAGCTGTTGCTGTGGGGCTGAGTGTTTTAAGAAAAGCAGGCATTCCTTCTTTGTCTTCCACACTTTTTAATGCTGCTCTGTCCATCATCTCAGCCGCATCAACCTCAGCATTTTCCATGCGCGTTCGACACTGCGTACGCATAATTGTAATAGCATCACAGGCGTCTTTAACATTTTTAAAGATCATTAAAGCACTGGCTTTATCTTTGTAATCAGGAACTGTTTTAAAAGTAATCTCTTTAATAAATCCAAGCGTTCCTTCGCTACCAATCATCAAATGTGCAATAATATCGATAGGGTCTTCAAAATCAACCAAAGAGTTTAGTCCATAACCACAGGTATTTTTGATTTTGAATTTACGTACGATTTTATCATGAAGCGCTTGGTCATTTCTAATGCGCTTAGCTAAAGCATCAATACGCTTTACTAAATCTGAATGGCTTTGTTTAAAAGCATCGATACTCTGCTTGGAACTTGTATCAAGCTCTGTTCCATCATGAAAAATGATTTTCATCGATTCGAGCGTTTTATAGGAGTTATCAGTTGTTCCACAGCACATACCACTCGCATTATTCGCGGCAATTCCACCAATCATCGCTGAGCCAATACTTGCAGGATCTGGGCCAATTTTTTTCCCATACGGTAAAAGATAGATATTCGCATCGGCACCCACAACGGAAGGTTCTAAAGTAATGCTGCTCACATCTTCGTTGACACGAATCCCTTTCCAATCGCGTGATGTCACTAATAAAATCGAATCCGTAATCGCCTGACCAGATAAACTTGTTCCTGCAGCTCTAAAAACGACGGGAAGTGAGAGTTTAGAAGAGAGTTTTAAAATACGACTCACTTCATCAGCACTTTGAACCCAAATGACCACTTTAGGAACCAGCCTATAAAATGAAGCATCTGTTCCATATGCTATCGTATGAAGCGGATCTGTGAATATCCTTTTTTCTGGGATAAACTTGAGTATCTCATCGTGAAATTCAAGGTAAGAGCCGGTAAGGTTCATAGTATATCCTTATGATTTTTTGTTTTAGTGTAACGACACGGTATAAAAATCATATGATATTTATGGAAAAAAAGAGCTTTAATACAAGAAAAGAAGAATATGTTACCTTTTTACATGTAAAGAGAAGAGAGTTTCTCTCTTCTCTTTTATACACTTTACTTAAGCATCATTGAAACACCGTAGAAGTCAGGGAAAAGTGTAAAAATTGCCATAACTAGAATCTGTAGAAGAATAAAAGGCAATACACCTTTATAAATATCCATTGTTTTAACGCTTGGTGGAGCAACACCTCTTAAATAAAAGAGACTAAACCCAAAAGGGGGCGTTAAAAATGAAGTTTGAAGATTAAGTGCAATCAAAAGTGCATACCATATAGGATTAATCCCAATAGCTTCAGCAATAGGCGCTAAAATAGGCACGATAATATAGGAAATTTCAACAAAATCAATAAAAAATCCTAAAGCCATAATCGCAAGCATTGAAACAATAATAAAGCCCCACTTTTCACCCGGCAATCCTCGCATCACTTCTTCTACAATCTCATCACCACCTGTGTAGCTAAAAACCATTGAAAATGCTGTGGCTCCAATTAAAATAGCAAAGACCATTGCTGTTGTTCTTACCGTTTCCAAAGAAGCTTCATGAATCATCTTGAATGAAAACGATTTGTACATCCATGCCAAAATCATTGCGCCAATACACCCAACGGCAGAAGACTCCGTAGGCGTTGCAATTCCTTCAAAGATAGAGCCTAAAACTAAAACGATCAACGCAAGAGGCGGCAAAATAGCTTTAAATGCATTCATAACTTGTTTTGATTTACTATCAGTGAGCTCACTTTTTGGAATAGCAGGAGCGATATCTTTATTTAAAAAAGAGACCACCAAGATATAAAGGATATAGACTCCAACCAAGGTTAATCCTGGCCAAAAAGCACCTTCAAATAAATCGCCTACGGGTTGTTGAAAAACATCTCCTAAAATAATGAGAACAACAGAAGGAGGAATAATTTGGCCTAATGTTCCAGAAGCGCAAATAGTACCACATGCAAGCGATTTAGAGTAATTGTATTTCAACATAACAGGCAGTGAGATAACACCCATCGCAACCACACTCGCACCGACAACGCCTGTGGAAGCCGCCAAAAGGGCACCCACCAAAACGGTACTAATAGCCAATCCTCCACGAACTTCACCAAATAAAAAGCCCATAGCCTCCAATAGTCTTTCTGCCAAACGTGATTTTTGTAAAATAATTCCCATCAAAATAAACATAGGAACAGCCATCAAAATCGTATTGTTCATAATTGACCAAATACGATGTGGCATAAAAGCAAACATATTCATGCCTGTTTGGAACCCTTCTATTAAAGTTCCACCATCCATAACTGCTTCAAAAAGACCTGAAAAAATACCAAAGAAAACAGAAACTGCACCAAAAGTAAAGGCAACAGGGAAACCAATCAGTAACATGATCATTCCCACGAAGAACATAATAATACCGATCATTTTTGCTCCTCGCTTATTGCCCTTTTATATGCATTAATATTCTTAATGACAAAACCTGTTCCAATAAAAATAAGCAACCAAAACGAAAATGGAATAAATGCTTTAAGAATCCATCGATGTGTCAGACCACCTGGATCGCCACTGATTTCATTGGTCATAAAAGCTTCCATGACAAAACCAACGGAACCTAAAGCTACAAGAAGCGCGATAGGGGTAATAAAGAGAAAAGCACCTATGATATTGACTAAAGCTTTTTTCTTTTCGCTAAATTTGGTGTAGAGAATATCAACACGGACATGAGAATCTTCTTTCAATGCGTACGACATTCCTAAAAGAATAATCAATGAAAAAATATGCCATTCTAGCTCTTGAAAGGCAATGGAACCACTTTTAAAAACATACCGCATAAAAACATCATAAAAGATGTTTAGTACCATGGCTATCATCAAGAATGAACAGAGATACCCAATATAATCAGCTATTCTATCAAATAGCTTTTCCAATTTAATTAACACTCGACCTTCCTTATACTAAAGTGCAAAGAGACAAGCAAAAAGAATCTCTGCTTGCTTCTCTCCTCTGTTATAACTAGCTCATTGCCTTCTTGGAAATTTAAGAAGGCAATGAAAAATCATTTATTGATTGTTACCAATATACGAGTACTCACCAATTGTTGTCCATGCACGCGCTTTTTTCATATACGCTTGTTGTGAATCATTAATGAGTTTAAATTCTGGATTTGTAGCAGATTGTTCTGCAATCAAATCAGCATTCGCTTTACGCATAGCATCCATTACAGGTTTAGGGAAAGTCTTAATTTTGATATTTGGATATTCTGTTTTAATTTTATCCCAAGCCGTTGCACTCATGTCATAATTTTGAATAAGCATATCGTAAGCGGCTGTTTTCATTGCGGTTGTTAAGATAGCTTTATTCTTTTCTGAGAGCTTATCAAATTTGCCTCGGTTGACAACGAACTGCAATTCTGTTGCTGGCTCATGCCATCCTGTATAATAGTAAGGCGCAATTTTATGAAATCCCATCGAAATGTCCATACCAGGTCCAACCCATTCAAGCGCATCGATCGTTCCACGCTCTAAAGACGTGTAAAGTTCACCTGGAGCAATATTAGTAACAGCACATCCAAGTTTTGCAAAGATTTCACCTGCAAATCCTGGGATTCTCATCTTAAGACCTTTTAAATCTTCTAAAGAGTTAATCTCTTTTCTGAACCATCCACCCATTTGAACACCAGTGTTACCACCAGGGAAAGAGTACATACCATGTTTTTCATACGATTTTTGCATGATTTCCATACCACCACCAAAATAGAACCATGCGTATTGTTCAAGAGCATTCATACCAAATGGCATCGTTGTGAACATCAATAAGACGGGGTCTTTCCCTTTATAATAATAAGAAGCTGTATGTCCCATTTCATATTGACCAAGCTTAACCATATCCATGATACCAAAAGCAGATTTATGCTTATTGACAGCATCTACTTTAATGACAAAGTCACCACCACTCATGCTTTCAACCATCTTAGCCATATTAGATACAGCGTCTGTAAAGGGTGGAAACTCCGCATTCCATGAAGTTGCTAGCTTCCATGTTACTTTTTCGCCTGCGGCATTGGCAGAAACAACCAATGAACACACTAATGCAAGACTTCCAAGAATTTTCTTAGAAAATTTCATTGTGACTCCTTTTAAATTTTAACTCGAGGGTATCATACGTCATGGGGTATAAAACTTCTATTATATTTTCTGAATAAGCTTACATGTAAGCCAATTCTAATGCTAGAAGAAGTATTTTGTTACTTTATGTAACTCAGTAGCGCAAGATATATCCAACATCTACAACCGTTTCAATACACTCAAATGGAATTTTTTTACGAAGTCTTCTCATTAAAGAACGGATAGAATCGAGGCTCGCAAAATTACCTTCCCACACCATAGCTTGTATCTTATCAAAAGAAACCACTTTGCCCTTCTCTGTGATTAGAACATTGAGTAAAAGACGCTCTTTACGAGATAAATGCTCTTCCAAATCACCAATACGCAGTAAAGAGGTACGAAAATCAAACTGACAATTATGGCCTAAATCAACAATGTCATTCCGAATGTTACACAATTTCTCAATTTTAATTTCAAGTTCATCAATAAAAAAAGGTTTTTTAATAAAATCATTACATCCATAGTTATAGGCATCCCGGATAACTTCAAGTTCAACACTTGAACTGATAATAATCACAGGAGTTTCATGGTAAAAGTCACGGATTTTTTTAAGAATTTCAATACCATCAAGGCTAGGGACGTTAATATCAAGAATAAAGCACATATACCCATTGTCTAATGCATCATAAGCCTCTTTGCCATCCATAAAAGTATCTACTTTATGATTTTTTGCCTCAAGTCTTTTTACAATAGTTGCATTAAGGCGTTGATTGTCTTCTAGGAGTAAAATTTTCATGTTTAACCTCTTATTACATTAGGAACTAATATTGTAAATGCAACGCTATTTCCAATATTGTGAACATTGATACTACCACTCATCTTATCTTCAATAATAATTTTTGCCATATAAAGTCCTAAACCCGTTCCATTTTTACTGGTTGTAAAATAAGGATCAAAAATAAACCCAATAATTTTTTCAGGAATTTTTCCACCATTGTCAGTAATCACTATTTTGGTGTGAGACTCACCCTCTTCAATGTAAATATCTATTTTTTCACCTTTACGCGTTTTGACAATTTTGTTTTTTGCGTTATTGATCACATTTAAAAGAACTTGTTTAAACTCATTTTCATACCCATAAACAGGGAAGGCACCTTCTTCTTTAGAATAATGAACATTCAAGTCAATATGTGAATAAAAAATTTGCCTTCCAATAATTTCTAAAACTTCGTGCAAAGCTTTTTTAGCACAAAAAAGACTCTTTTTTGTTGAAGGTTTCAAAAAATTTCGAAAATCTTTCAGTGTTTGCGACATATACTGGATTTGAATGATAGCATCACGTACAAATTCCTTCATTGCCTTGCTATCCATTTCGCCAGTATTAAACGAAAACTCCATATCTTGCATAATAGCAGAAAGTTCCACTAAAGGCTCATTCCATTGATGGGCAACTCCTGCAATCATCTCACCCATTTCAGTGAGTTTTGCTTGTTGTATCAAAAACTGTCTATGCTGAAGACGCTCAGTTGTATCATCCATAACACACACAATTCCTCCAACTTTTCCATCAACCAATGTATAAACGGCTTTATTAAATGTAAAAAGGCGTGGTCTTTTGAAAGGTATATGAAGCATCAGTTCAAATGTATCTGTACCTTTGGTGCGTAATAACTCCAAGTCATTTTCTCTTCGCTCCTGTGCCCAATCATTAGGGAAAAAACTAAAAGCTGTTTTGCCTAGAATTTCTTCTTTTGTAAGGTCATATAATTTTGCAAAAGCTATATTACATCCCAAATACTCCCCAGCAACATTACTGTAATAAATGGGATTAGGAATCGTATCAAGAAGAACTTTAATAAATTCAAGCTGATTTTTCAGTGCTGTTTCACTTTGTTTACGAATACGCACATTTTGCATAAGAAATAAAACAATCATAACAATAGCTGCAAAAATAGAGATAATGAGCCAAACATATCGTTTATATTCTTCATACAAAGAAAAAGGTTTATTAATGATTTCATAATTTTTCAAAAGAGATGTCGGATCGAGATTATGTGCTTGAAGCTCTTTATAATCAAAAATATATCGATTAGGGCTTGTATCCACAATAGGAATAGACGCAGGGCTTTTACCTGCTAAAATTTGCTCAACAATTTTTGAAGCAGCTTCTGCTTGAGAAAAAGCACTGGTAAGAAACCCTCCAACAATACCATATTCCAAATAAAAATCCCAAAGCCCGTAGATTGGTACTTTCGCTATTTTGCGTATTTGTTCTAAATTTTCCTTATAGGTAAAAAATTTTCCCGTTTTATCTTTAAACAGTAAAACCCATAAAATAGCACTATTTTTGCTTAAAGATCTTGTCCGTAAGGCAATCTCTTCCATATCCATGCTATCAACGTGTTCAATAGTAACTTTATTGCGATAAGGTGGAAAAACAACATCCATCTCTTGCCGCATAGCATCCCCCGTTGTAGAACGCTCATTGATAATTAAAAGCTTATCAATTTGAGGGTGGAGTGCTAATATCAAATCTATATTACGCTTAATATCAACATTTTCAACAACACCGCTGATATGCTTTATTCCTTCTATCATGCTATGATTAAAATTATTAATCCCTAAAAACACGATAGGTTTATCAGCAAAAAGTTCTTCATAATGGCGTTTTACAAACTCTAATGCACTGTTGTCTGCAACCATAATCACATCAAAAGAACTCTCTTTAAAGCGTTCTTTATAATAATAATAAAATTGCTCTAAATACGTAGGAGTATCAACTCTTTTTGTATCCATATAGACTGTCGATAAAAAAATATTTTGCTTTTCAGAAAAGTGCTTTTCTATAACTTTAGACATATCATCACTCCATTTGTACCCTTTATGGTAAGAGTGAATTAAGAGAATGTCTTTTGTCTCTTTAGCATAAAGAAAAAGGAAGGAAAAAAATAAAAGGAAGAAGATTTTTTTCATATGATTTTAGAAAGCTTTCAAATAATAAAAAAACTTTTAGGATTTTTAATGATAGCTCCATGCTCAGCAATAGCTTCGTCAGCCATATTGTAACGTTCATTAAAAATAGGTTTGTGAAACTCTACTTCATCATTTACAATTTCAAAAACCATGGTCTCATAGACAACTTTTTGAGCATCTCCTTCAAAAAATGAGTGTCTAACATGCATACTTATGGTTGAAATCAAAAACTCACGATTATCAAGTTTGATGACATTTTTTAGTTCCAACTCTCTCATGTGATTCCTTGAATATAATATTAAAAGGAGCTGATGATAGCATAATTGAACATGAAGTTTTATAAAACGAAGATTTTATGATAAATAAAACGAAAAAAACAAATGGTGCGGTCGACGAGACTCGAACTCGTAATGCCTAACGGCGCCACCCCCTCAAGATGGTATGTCTACCAATTTCACCACGACCGCACGAAACAATAAAAAAGAGGAAAGAGGCCTTAGAGACCTCTTTTAATTATTAAAGAAATGGGTTTTTGTAAAGAAGAATTAATGCAATAACAAGTGCATAAATAACTTGTGCTTCAATCATCGCAAGAGCAATAAACATTGTTGTTACAAGCTTACCACCAAGACCTGGATTTCTAGCTGTTCCAGCGATTGCTGAAGAAGCTGTGTTACCCATACCAATTGCACCACCAAGAGCTGCAAGACCAAGAACAATACCAACAGCAAGTGCTGAATATGCTTTAGCCATTTCGCCATCACCTGCAAATGCAAATGTTGCAAAGGCTACCATAAGAAAAAGAACTTTTTTCATAAAGAACTCCTTGTTTTTATCAAAGTCGGTTCGGATATAATCCCTACTTTCCACTTTGTGAGTGGGATTATATCTTTGTAATTGTTAAAAAGTCTTTAAAATTAACGCTGAAGTTCCAATTCAATCTTATTGCCCGTTTGCTTTAGAATTTTAACACGGACTTTTTGCTCCAATGCTAAATAATCACTCACTTTATCCACACGATGATCCGCAATTTTAGAAACATGCAATAACCCATCAATGCCACCAGGTAATTCAATAAATGCACCAAAATCTACAATGCGTTTTACCACACCATCCACTACTTCATCTTGAACAAATGTAGGAACAGGCTTAGATTCTTTAGGTGCACCACCTCTTGCATCTCTATCTCTTCCACCATGTCCCCCACGACCACCAAAAGAAGGTTTATTGGTAATATTGATGATATGCTCTTTTGCGGCATCTACCTTTAACTTATTATCGCCTGCGATTTTGACTTCACCTTTTTCTCGGTCTAAATCAATAGAAACTTCAAATTTTTCAATAATTTCTTTGATAGTCTTACCCGCTTGCCCAATGATATCTACTATTTTTGATGGGTCTACACTAAATAATTCAAGTTTTGGCAAAATAGCATTATTAATAACAATATCATTGCTCGCTTGTTCCATGATACCTAAGATATGCGCACGTCCCTCTTTAGCTTGATACAATGCTTCTTTAAGCACATCTCGTGAAATACCACCTAGCTTAATATCCATTTGCAACGCAGTAATTCCCTCATCGGTTCCAGCAACTTTAAAATCCATATCTCCATCATGGTCTTCTAAACCCATGATATCACTCAGTACTGCATGTTTATCGCCTTCAAATACAAGCCCCATAGCAATACCCGCAACTAATTTTTCTAAACCAATGCCTGCTGCTTTGAGTGCTAATGCACCACCACAAACGGTTGCCATGGATGAAGAGCCATTCGATTCTAAAATCTCAGAAACCAAACGAATCGTTTGAAGTCTATTCATATCAACAACAGGTTCAAGCGCTCTTCTAGCAAGGTTTCCATGTCCTAGTTCTCTACGTCCTGGAGGACGAAGTGGAGAAGCTTCTCCTACGGAGAACCCTGGGAAGTTGTAGTTCACCATAAAGGTATCACTTAATCCACCTTTTTCTGTAAGTAAATCATACATTTGTGCATCTTTATCGCTTCCAAGTGTGGCAATCACTAAGGCTTGTGTCTGACCACGGGTGAAAAGACATGAGCCATGTGCCATCGGCAAAACATTGGTTTCAATTGAGATAGGTCTGATTTCATTCAATTTTCGTCCATCGGCACGTACACGCTCATTAATAATCATTGAACGTACAATCTTCTTTTTATAAGACTGCATCACGCTATCAACAAGCTCTTTGCTCCATCCTTCAACTTTTGCAACTTCGTCATTTAAGATTTTAGTTACAATTCTTCCTAGCTCACTGGCTCGCTCACTTTTTGCCATTTGATTAATTGCTTGATGAACTTCATCTTTATAAAACTCATCAATATAAGCAAAAATCGAATCACTCTCTAAATCTTGTTTATAGTCTAAAACAGCATCGGCTTTTTTCAATGGTAAAAATGTTGCTTCATACGCTGATGTTGCTTCCGTAATAGCGCTTTGTGCTTTATCAATAGCTTGTAAAATAGCATCTTCGCTAAAGGCATTATTTGATTGTTGCGCAATAATATTTTGAGCCAGCGTTGGATCAAGCATAGGGTCAATTGCCATAGTAGGAACACTAAGCGTTTCCATAGAAGGCAAAGCTCTCATCTCAATCATTAAAAGCTCTTCTTTTGTTCCAGCAACATACAAATCAAGCGTACTCGATTTAATCGCGGAATTACTAGGGTTGATGACATATTCGCCGTCAATGCATCCTATACGCACACCCGCAACAGCTTTGTTCACAGGAATATCAGAAAGGTACAATGCGGCACTTGCAGCATTAAGAGCTGCTACTTGAAGATCAACTTCAGGATCACAACTGAGAACAAAAACAACAATTTGTGTTGGGTATGCATACCCTTTAGGAAAGAGTGGTCTTAAACTTCTATCAATAATTCGTGATGTCAATGTTTCAAAATCGCCTGGCTTTGTTTCACGTTTGATATATCCTCCAGGGATTTTACCAATGGCATAGCTTTTTTCAACATATTGAACGGTTAAAGGTACGAAGTTCTCTGCGACTTGATTATCATCTCGTGAAACGGTTGCAAGAATCACGGTATTTTTTATTTTTAGAAGCGCTGCACCAGCAGCTTGTTTTGCAACTTTTCCAATATCATAAATCTCTGTTTGGTTATTAACATTAATGGTATATTCCACTCTTTTTTTCTCCTCTTTGATTGTTCTTTTAAAATCTAAACTGATTTACATGTAACTCTTGTGGAAACTGTTTGGCGATCTCCTCGTCGCTAAAAGTAAACTTAAAATCTTCCATATAACTCTTCAAAATTTCATACGCTTGATTAATTTCTGACATCTTTTGCGTATCTCCGCCTTTATCAGGGTGAGATACACTGGCTAATTTATGATAACACTCTTTAAGCTCTTGCTTGGTACTGAGCACAGGAAAGGCTAATTTCTCTAACGCCCAATGGATTGCTTCACTTTTTTTCATGGTGTTTAGAGTTTTTGCTCT
>CAYTVI010000051.1:0-14492 GCA_964441765.1 uncultured Sulfurospirillum sp. | reverse complement strand
TCTATGTTAAGATTTATCGCTGCGAGCGAGTCGTGTAGTTGAGCGGTGTTTCTAGCTCCAATAATGGGTGCTGTGATGGCAGGATGTGCCATTGTCCAGCGAATGGCAAGTGTTGTTGGGCTGACATTGAGCTCTTGCGCATAGTGCGTAAAAAGTGCTGCAATTTCATAATATCTTGCATGGCTGTAGCGTTTTGAGTATTGCAATTTATCGACGATTCTTCCCGTCGCGGGTGTGTGGTTGGAGTATTTGCCACTGAGCAATCCTGCGGCTAAAGGGCTGTAAGGAATGACACCTAGTTTTTCGGATAGCGCTAAGGGTAAGATTTCGACTTCGGCTTGTCGTTTGAGTAAATTGTACATAGGCTCAATGCATTCAAAGCGTGCTAGATTATTTTTTGCGGAGATTCCAAGAGCTTTTGCAATTTGCCATGCCGCCCAATTACTCACCCCAAGATATAAAACTTTCCCCGCTCTTACCAAATCATCCAGTGCTCGTAAGCTCTCTTCCATTGGCGTTAAAGGGTCAAAATGATGGATGAAATAGATATCAATTCTATCGGTTTTTAACCGTTTCAGGCTTTGCTCGATTGAGAGCATGATGTGCCGTCTGGATGAGCCTAAAGCGTTGATATCTTTACCGATACGTTGGGAAACTTTAGAGGTAATGACCACTTCATCACGACAGGTTTGAATGAGATTTCCTAAGATACTCTCTGCTCTTCCATCGCTGTAATTATTGGAACAGTCAAAAAAGTTGATGCCCGCATCTTTGCATTGGTGGAACATCTTGGCTGATTCAGTCTCGTCGGCTTCACTGCCAAACGTCATGGTTCCAAAACAGAGTTCTGAGACTAATACTCCCGTGTTTCCTAAAACGTTATAGTTCATCTGTACCTTCTTGTGTAGAGTTTTTAGGCATGAGTTCGTTGTGTACATGGGCTAGCAACGCTTCGTATGTTTCAAAATACGCATGCGCTTCTTCTTCAAGTTTTATGCGATCATCGTTTGAATATTTATCATGTATGATGATGGTTTCAATACCCGCTTCTTTAGAAGCTTCAAGCCCTATCAGCGAATCTTCGACTACCAAACACTCTGTTGCTTTAACATTGAGTGTTTCCATAATAAAATGGTGAATTTCAGGATGCGGTTTCATCTTTTGTACAACATCTCGCCCTAAAATAAGGCTAAATGTCTCTTTAAAATTGAGCTTATTTCGCAAGGTAAGGTTGCGCGTCATATAGGTCTGCAAATTGGCATGACTGGTCGTGCTGGCAATCACAAGTGTAAAACCTTGCGCTTTGAGATACCGTAAAAAAGTATCCGCATGAGGTTTAAAATCAATCACTTCAGTGAGGTATCTTTGCGCGATGTTATAGCGTAGAGAGTGGATTTCCTCTTTTGTAAGAGCAGAGCCATAGCACTCTTTTAAAAATTCACAGTAGCGAACATAGGCATCTTTTGCTTCACTTAACGAGCGCAAAATGGTATCGCGTTGTTGTTGTACTCGTTCTTCATCGATGTGTTTTTTACTGATAGTGCGAATAAGCTCTTGGTCGATAGCATTCCAAATACCAACAGAATCAATCAATGTTCCATCCATATCGAAGATAATGACTTTTTTTTCTTTAAACATACGTTTTTAACTTTTTTACATGTAAAGACGAATCAGCTTAACCGTTTCGATATCCAATGCACTTCCTCGCTTTTCAAGCTCTTCAATCAGTGCTGTTTTACGCTCTTGCGTGAGGTTTTGTCCGATTTTGAGTTTAAATGAGGTAAGTTGGACTTTGAAGTAAAAAACAGCTGTGGCTTCAAGCATCTTTGTGTAGATAGGATTTGTCGCGCTGATGCTCTCATAGTGTCCCTCAGGTTGAAGCTTTTGCATTAAGGCATTGAGCCCTTTTGCTTTGTCTGCACTGTTTTCAAGAGCACTTACCTCACCCTCTAAACTGACACTTGCAAAAAATTGTGTCGCAGGACAGGCTGAAGTGGTGTGACTAAAGTAGGAAGGAATAAAGGCATAAGGTTTGACCACACTAAAATAAGCTTTAGGGTTGCGAGCCATCAGCTCCACCTTTTTGCCCTCTTTTGCGCCATGAAAGACGATGCCCTCTTCCCACCAAGCAAAATTAAGAGGCACACCATAGGGTGTTTTTTCATCTACCAAACACAATGTTCCATACTCACAGCTCGCTAATAGCTCCAATAAAGCTTCATGGTTTGTGATGTCAAATTCATTTCTGCGCATGTTTGATTTCTTCGAGTAAGGCGGTGTATTTTTCTTGCAAGGCGCTGTATTTAGTAAGAAGAAGATGGTACTCTTTTTCATAGTCTACAGCACCCTCATGGGTAGATGTTGAGGTAGGTTTAGAAGGTATGGTGGCTTGTGGTGCACTTTCATCTAAGACAAACTCTCGCTCTTCGCCATTGAGCACTTTTTTGATGGTTTTAATTTTACCTTGATGAATCAATTTGACCGTAGCAAACGTGCTTAGTTTATGTTTGATGGCGTATTGTTGGATACTGAGAAGATTTTCAGGCATCTTGTTCCTTCATTACATGTAAAGTTTTGGGATATTGTACTAAAATGTGGCTTTTAGATAAAACATTAAGGGAAAGACAATGAATCCGTTTCAAAACATTCTCCAATATCAAAAGGCTGTTGTGATAGATGGCGCGTTTGGTACGGAGTTGGAGCGTAAAGGCTTTAACATCAACGATGCTCTATGGTCAGCTAAATTTTTGATGGAAAATCCTTTAGCCATAGCAGAGGTTCATCGTGATTATTTACGTGCAGGAGCTGATTGCATCACGACAGCGAGTTATCAGGCGAGTTTTGAAGGGTTCATGAAGAAAGGCTTAAATGAAAAAGAGGCGTATGCTCTCATTCAATCAGCCATTACCATTGCGCAAGATACCAGAGATACTTTTTGGGAAGAAATACGACATGATACGCATCGGCAAAAACCTCTTGTAGCAGCTTCCATTGGTCCTTATGGGGCATTTTTAGCCGATGGGTCGGAATTTCGGGGGGATTATGGTTTGAGTGAAGAAGCACTCATAGCCTTTCATCGCAAACGTATGGCGTGTATCGTTGAAACAGCACCTGATATCCTAGCGTGCGAGACGATTCCATGTTTGGATGAGGCAAAGGCATTGTGTCGTTTGTTGAAAGAGTTTCCCCACATGCATGCATGGGTGAGTTTTAGTGCAAAAGATGGCGAGCATATTAACAGTGGCGAACGTATTGCTGAGTGCGCAACGTGGCTTGATAGCCAAGAACAAGTGATTGCGATTGGGGTTAATTGCACAGCTCCTCAACACATACCCTCTTTGATAGAGCAGATAAAAGCAGTTTCTTCTAAGCTTATTATCGTCTATCCCAATGGTGGAGCGAGTTATGATGCACTGAGTAAAACATGGAGTGGAACTTCTACAGCATCTTCGTATGGGCAGATGGGCTTAGTGTGGCATAAAAAAGGAGCGAGTGTGATTGGTGGATGTTGTCAAACAACACCTGAAGATATCCAAGAGATTGCAAAGTGGGTAAGACCAGAGATAAAGGGTGTTGTGTAAAACACCCTTTACATGTAAAAACAGAGTTAGCGCACAGTTCCTTTTTCGTACCACTTACGAAGCCATGCATCAAGAGGATACATAAACTTATAAATAGCAGGAACAACCAAGAGCGTTAAAACAGTAGAGCTGACCAACCCTCCGATAATAGCAAGTGCCATTGGAGCGTTACTTTCATGACCTGCTCCGCTACCAAAGGCAAGCGGTATCATCGCACCTATCATCGCAAAGGTTGTCATCAAAATCGGGCGTAAACGTTTTTCTCCAGCTTCTAAAAGCGCATCATCGATGCTTTTACCCTCTTTAATCGCACGGTTTGCAAAATCCACAACCAAAATGGCATTTTTACCTACCATTCCAAGAAGCAAGATAATCCCAATCATAACAAATAAACTAAAGGAGTTTCCACTCAAATAAAGTGCTACCATGACTCCTGTAAAAGAGAGTGGCATCGAAATCATGATGATAAAAGGCTGAATGACAGACTCGTAAAGAGCGGCTAGAATGAGGTAAATCAAGATAATTGCCAAAAGAACAGCCGCACCAAAGGCTTTGTTGGTATCTTCCATATTTTCAACATCGCCTGTAAAGCGGTAGTGATACCCTTGAGGAAGAATGTCTCCCATCTTTGCATTGATAACTTGGACGATTTTATCCAAAGAGGTATTGAAAATATTGGCGGTTACGAGTACTTTTCGCTCTCTGTCAAAACGATTAATCGACGCATTTCCCGTACTTTCATGAAGCTCAATTAAGCCTTCAAGTGCTACAAACTGACCATTGGCGTTGCGAACTTGAAGCTTTTTTAAATCATCAATAGAACTTCTAAAGTCATCTTTTAAACGCACGGTAATATCAAACTGTCTGCCGTTGTCTTCGTAATACGACACTGCACTTTCACTAGAATACGCAGAGCCCAAAATGGCAGCTATCTCTTTAACACTCACCCCTACTCTTTGGGCATTTTCTCTTAAAATAGAAATTTTCAACTCAGGCTTTCCACTCTCAAAATCTCTATCGACATCTACAATTCCTGGAGTTTCTTTAAGCACAGCCATGAGTTTTTGAGAAGCGGTGTCTAGTTCTTCAAGCTTGTCGCCCGTGATAACCACTTGTACGGGAGCGGTTGTGCCACCGGTATCAAAGTCATCCACTTTTTCAACCGCGATGGTCATATTCTGGATAGAAGAGAGTTTGCTACGGTAGTACTGGATAATCTCTTCTTGTGTTCTTGTGCGCTCACCCACAGGTTTTAATTTTGCGTAGATTTTACCTTTATGAATCTCTTGCGCAGAGTTATACCCAATAGATGCAATAGAATAAAGTATCTCTTTATCTTCTTTTAGCATCTCATCCAAGGGTGCTATGGTTTGTTTCATCGTCTCTAGGTTGATACCCACAGGGGCTTTTAGGGTGATTTGAAACTCAGCATTGTCTTGCATCGGTAAAAAAGACATACCCACTTTAAGCGTTGTAGAGGCTATCAAAAGCCCAACCGTTGCGATAATGGTCAACGTCTTATAGCGAATAAGAGGCTTTAAAAGCCACACATAGCTTTTATCAATCGCTTTTAAGATAGGCTCTGTCGCATAGTAAAACGCGCTCTCTTTAGCACTCAAAACTCGCGCTCCAATGCTAGGAATAAACATAATCGCCACAAGATAAGAGATGACAATACCTGAAGCTACGGTCATTGCAAAGGAGTTGAAAAACATCCCTACGATTCCATCCATAAAGGCAACAGGGACAAAAACAGCCAGTAAAACAGAAGATATAGCTAAAATAGAAAACGCTACTTCTTTAATCCCCTCAAACGAAGCACGAAATGGTTCCATCCCCTCTTCCATCTTCTTCATAATATTTTCAATAACAACAATCGCATCATCAATAAAAATACCAATGGCAAGGGTGAGCCCAATAAGCGTAAGACGGTTTAAGTCATAGCCTAAAATATCGATAATGGCAAACGTTCCAATGACCGATGTGGGGATAGCCAGTGCCGAAACAATTGTCGCTGTGACATTACGTAAAAAAAGAAAGACAATGATGATGGCAAGAAATGCTCCGAAGATAAGGTCAAAACGAACATTATTAATATTGACCATGATTTTTTCAGACTGGTCTTGTAAGATTTTGATTTCAGCCTCTTTTCCCGCAAGAAGTTGAAGCTTAGGAAGCACTTTTTTGACTTCGTTGATGATATTTAAGACATTTTCACCAGCAATTTTTTTAACTTCTAAGGTTACCCCTTGTTGTCCGTTGTACGATGAAAAGCTTTTAGCATCACTCAAACCATCTTGAATGGTCGCAACATCACGAAGACGAACACCGGGTTTTACCAAGAGATTGCCCACTTCTTCAAAGTTTTGAGCATCACCTTGTGCTTTGATGATAATCTCTTGGTTTTGATTGATGAGTTTTCCTGCCCCTTGTTTGACATTTTGTTTTTGAATAATCGCACTGATATCAGAAGGTGTTAGGCTGTATTTGTTCATTAAAAAAGGATCGATAAAGATACGAATTTCTCTGTCTTGAAAGCCTAAGATATTAACTTCTCCTACCCCTTTGATGCGTTGGAGTTGGGGTTTGAGTTTTTCATCAGCAAGGCGCATAAGAGCACTGGTATCCGTCCCACTGGATGCGATAAAAAGGCTAATAACTGCACCTGAGGCTCCTAATTTTTTGACCACAGGTTTTTCAACTTCTGCGGGGAGGTTTAGTGCGCCTATCTTGTCACGAACGTCATTGGTCGCTTCATCTAAATCTTTGGTCAGTTCAAACTGAATGGTCACCGCACTAAAGCCCTCATAACTTGTGGACATCAGTTTATCGATACCATCAACACCAGAAACCGCTTCTTCAATTTTGTCGGTGACTTTGGTCTCAACTGTGGAAGGGTCTGCTCCGTTGTAGGTGGTTTGGACAGTAACGATAGGAAAGTCAACATTAGGAAAGAGGTTGATAGGCATCGAGTTATACGACATCAATCCAAAAACGATAAATGTCAAAACACCCATAAGCGTGGTAATGGGGCGATTAATGGCTAATTTGTACATACCCTACTCCGCTTTAATGGTGCCGTTACCAAAAAGACCAGGAAGAAGATCTTTTGCTTTAACTTCAGCTTGCATTTCACGTGTGGCACTTAAGATAGTGGGATAGACTTTGGTGATTTTACCTTCATAGTTTTTATCACTGCCATCGACTTTGTAATTAAAGCTTTGTCCTACTTTGACTTTTTGCCAATACTTCTCATCGAATTTTAAGACCAGTTTGACATCATCTAAGGAAACAGCGCTGATAAGTTTTGTTTGAGAGCCAAGGACGATATCGCCAAGTTCGGTATTTTTCTTTGTGACCACCAAGTCGTAAGGTGCGCGCAGCTCTGTTTTGCGAAGTGCAATTTCTTTGAGTGCAAGGGTGGTTTGTGCTGTTTTAACATTTAAAAAAGCAATATCTTTATCGTAGATGTATTTATCCATTTTTTCTTGGTTGATGACTTGTGAAATAGCGGCATATCGCTCATACGTTTGTTTTGCAAACTCAGCATGTCTTTTTGCTGTTTCAAGTGCTGTTTTAGCATTTTCAACCTCTTGGCGTTCGCTTGAATTTTCCAAACTTAAGAGGAGTTCGCCTTTTTTGAGCTTATCGCCCACATTTACATGTAAAGTACCTACCACACCAGAGGTTGAGAGTCCAAGTTCTGAATTTTTATCACTGACAACATCAAAGGTTGCATAGATATCAGCTGCGAAGAGTATTTGAATGCTTAGAAACGTTGCGATAAAAATTTTTTTCATGAGGGATTCCTTATGCGCTAAAAGAATTTTATATGACACATTATACTTGCAAAAGTCGTTAGAAAGAGTTTTCCACTCTTCCTAACGAGGATTTATATTTTTACGAAGACTTTTTACTCAGTTTTCGCTTAATCGTGATGACAAGGTAAAAGAACATTGGTATAAATAAAACACCAATCACGGTTGCGGTAATCATCCCTCCAACAACGGTTGTCCCAATAATATGACGGCTTGCTGAACCCGCGCCAGAACTCAGTGCCAATGGCAAGGTTCCTACGATAAACGCAAGAGAAGTCATGATAATCGGTCTAAAGCGAAGGCGAGCTGCTTCTATAGTAGCATCTAAAAGACTCATACCTTCTTTGAGTTTTTCGATGGCAAACTCAACAATCAAAATAGCATTTTTAGCGGACAATCCAATGAGCGTAATAAGACCTACTTGGAAGTAGATATCTGCTTCTAAGCCTCTTAAGTACACACTTAATGCCGCACCAAAGAGTGCAAAAGGAATAGAAATAATAACCGCAACAGGAATACTCCAACTCTCATACAATGCCGCAAGAATCAAAAAGACAAACAATGCCGCATAAATCGAGGTGTAATTTCCTTGTTTTTCTAAAAGCTTTTCTTGGTACGATGTTCCTGCCCAAGCATAAGTGTATCCTTCAGGTAAGACAGACGCCGCAATCTCTTCAATCGCTTTGGTTGCATCACTTGCCGCAAAGCCTGGTGCTGGACTTCCAGTGATTTGTGCCGCATTAAAGAGGTTAAAGCGCTGAATAACACTCGCATCCACTTCTCGTTTAAGACTCACTAGCTCACTAATCGGAACCAATTTACCATCGCTTGAGCGCGCAAAAACATTTTTGAACTGCTCTTGTGTTGTTCTATATGCCCAATCAGACTGAATATTAACCTGATAGGTTCTGCTGTAAAGATTAAAGTCGTTGATATAGCCTTTACCAAAAGTGCTTTGTAAGGTTTCAAAAATACTATTAATCTCAACCTTCATCGATTTTGCTTTTTCTCTATCCACTTTGAGCTGATATTGTGGTACGTTTGTGTTGAGTGTGGTTCTAACCATCATCAAACGAGGATCTTTACTCGCTTTTTCGACGATTTCTTTAACATGCTTATCGAGTGTACTAAGCTCTCCACCCGTACGGTCTTGTACCCACATCTCAAAACCACCCGTTGTACTCATCCCCATAATCGGTGGTGGGTTAACAGGTATAACAAATGCATCTTTATTTTGCATAAATTGCATCATGAGTTGCCCTGCAAGTACTTGTGAATTTTGACTCGCAAGAGGTCTTTCATCCCAAGGTTTGAGCATCGCAAACATCAAAGCAGCATCGGTTTTGTAAGCAAATGTAACTAAGTCAATACCCGTAATGGCTGCAACTGAGAGAATATTTGGATTTTGTAAAAGCTCTTCTTCGATACCATTGACGATTTTACTTGATTCTCCAAGTGAGGTTGAAGGCATAAGATAGGTTAAGACCATCAATGCACCTTTGTCCTCAGCAGGTACAAGTCCTGTTGGTGTTTTTGCCATTAACGCATATGTAATGTAAATCAATCCCCCAAACAAAATAAGTGAGAAAAACCATAACTTAATGGTTTGACGCGTAAAGCCAATAAAGATTTTTGTTGACCAATCAAAAAATTCATTAAATTTACGAATAGGCCAAATAGGCTCTTCTTCGTGTTCTTTAAGAAAGATGGCACATAAAGCAGGTGTGAGTGTCAATGCCACAATCCCTGAGATAACAACAGCTATAACGATGGTAATCGCAAATTGTTGGTACATCACACCGCTAAATCCTCCCATAAATGCCGAAGGGATGAAAACGGCTGAAAGCACTAAAACAATCGCAACGAGCGGTGTGGTAAGCTCTGACATCGCTTCTATGGTTGCGTTTTTAACACTGGTTTTGGTAGTACGCAAAATCCTCTCGACGTTTTCGATAACAATAATAGCATCATCAACCACCAGACCAATGGCGAGGATAAGCCCAAAGAGCGTTAAAAGGTTGATAGAAAAGCCCGCCGCGTATAATCCTGCAAAGGTACCGATAATAGAAACAGGAATAGCCAAAACAGGAATAATCGTTGCTCTTAAATTGCCCAAGAAGATATAAATCAAGATGATAACAAAGATAATGGCTTCAAAAAGTGTTTTGATAACTTCATTGATGGATTCATGCACAAAGAGTGTTGAATCATAAGGTGAGTCATATCTTAAATCCTCAGGGAATTTTTTAGAAAGCTCTTCTAAGGTATCGTTGATTGCCTTTGCCACGTCCAGTGCATTAGCACCAGGGGATAAAAAGATACCAACAGGAATCATTGGGTTTTTTGTGTAACGTGCAGTGGTGTCGTAAGCATTCGATTCTAATGAAATCGTTGCAATATCTTTGACCCTAAGGCTTGAACCATCTGAGTTCGCACGTACAATGATATTTTCAAATTCTGCAACACTTTTAAGTCTTCCCTCTGTTGAAACAGAATAGGTAAAGGGTTGTACTTCTTTAGTCGGTGCCGCACCTACAGAGCCTGCAACATACTTGTTATTTTGACTGCGAATAAGTCCTATGATATCATTGGGAACAAGGTTGTAAAAGGAGAGCTTATCAGGGTCAATATAGACTTTAATCGCATAATCTTGCTGACCAAAAATCATCGCATCCCCTACCCCTTTGATACGTTTTAAATCATCTAAAACATTGACGGTGAGATAGTTTGAGATAAAGGTTGTGTCATGCACTTGATTGGTTGAAGTAAAGGCATACACTTTTAAGATATCAGGTGAACGCTCTTTAACGCTAATCCCTTGACGTCTGACCTCTTCAGGGAGTTTGTTGAGCGCTAGTTGTACACGGTTGTTTACGTCAACTTTTGCTTGCGCAACATCGCTTCCAACATTAAATGAGATACTAAGCGATAACACACCACTTGGCGATGCTGTAGAGGTCATGTAGGTCATATTGTCAACACCGTTGATAGCTTCTTCAAGTGTCGTAGAAACTGTTGAAGCCAGTGTCTTAGCGTCGGCACCTGGATAGACAGCTTGTACCGTAATCTGAGGTGGAACAACGGCTGGGTATTCTTTGATAGGCAATGAGAACATTGACACCATACCCGCTAAAATAATAATAATAGAAACTACCGTTGCAAAGATAGGTCTATTGATAAAGAATTTTGAAAACATCTATTTTCCTTGTTCGTTCACGGTTTTGTCAACAACGACTTCTTCACCGGGTTTGAGTCTAAAAAAGTTATTGATGAAGACTTTATCGCCACTTTTTAATGGTCCACCTGCGACGACGTATTTGTCGTTGCTTTCTTTACCGAGCATGACAGGTCTTACCCCTACACGTCCTTGTTCTTCTACAAACACGACTGTGCCTAAAGGATTTTGTAAAACCGCTTTTTGTGGGATGGTGATAACATTTTTTTGGACGATGTCACTCAGTAAAACGCGCGCAAAGTTTCCTGCCATGAGCTGACCTTCTTTATTGTCAATGGTCGCACGCATTTTGACGACAGATGTCTCTTTGTCGATGTTGACATTGATAAAGTCGATAACACCTTGTAATGCACTTGTTTTACCATCTTGTTCAATACTCACTTGAGAGTTGTTTTTAGGCATTTGCCATAGACCACTTTTGATGTTTTGATAATCTTTAAGTGGCATAGAAAACTCTACATAGACTTTGTCATTTTGTGTAATTTCAACAAGCGTGGTTGGAGGATTTGCTGTCACTAAATCACCCACATCGACTTGCTTCAAGCTTGTAAAACCACTGATAGGCGCTTTGACATTGGTGTAGTCTAGATCAATTTGTGCTTGGCGTAGCTGTGCTTTTGCTAAAGCCAGTGCGGCAAGTGCTTGCTCGTAGGTAGCAAGAGCGCTGTCTTTTTTCTCTTCGCTGATAGCTTGTTGTGCGTAAAGTTTTTTGATACGATCCCAATTTCGTGATGCGTTGTCGAGTATGGCTTGGTTCATATTGAGTGTTGCAAGGGCGGCATCGTATTTTGCTTTGTAGATGCCATCTTCTATTTTATAAAGAACATCGCCTTGTTTAACACTGTTTCCTTCTGTAAAGTATTGTTTTTCAAGTGTTCCTAAAACACGTGAGACCACTTGGACTTTTTTATAGGCTTTGATTTCGGCTGGGTATTTGAGTGAAATAGCCAAATCTTGCGCTTGAGGCACAACATAAACATCTGCTTTAGGTGCAGGCATCGCAGGTGCTTGTGCGGCGTTGAGTAGGGTTGTACTGGTTATTAAGCTTGCAAAGCAAAGGATAAGAGCGTTTTTTGAGTATTTCATTTGATATAGTCCTTAATATTGTGATTCATCGTAAAATAGTAATTTGCATAAGCGATTTGGAGTGCATTGAGTGCTGTTTCGTATTGCGCTTTTGCGTTGGTTTTGACACTAAGGGCATCAAGGTAAGCCACATTGTCTACCACACCTGCTTCAAACTTTTTCGCAACGACATCGTATGCGCTATTCGCTGCATCAAGACTTTGTTTTGCACTTTGGATTTGTGCTTTGGTCGTATCAATTTTTACAGCGGCTAATTCAGCATTGATATCTTGCGACTCTTCAAGCTGTTTGATTTGCATATCAAGCGCCATTTTTTGAAGCTGTACAGCCTCTTTTTGTTTGGCTATCGCACCATTATCAAACAGACGCATATTGAGTGTGAGCATAAGAGTATTTTGATTGTCTAGCCCTTTAGGATGTAAAGCATCAGTACGCTCATAATCAAAGATATTGTAGGTATTTTCCAAGCGAAGCTGTGGATAATAAGCAGAACTGATACTCTCCGCCGCATACTGCAATGAAGCACTGCTCGCTTGTAAGCCTTTGATATTATCGCTAAGCTCTTTTTGTGCACTCACTGGAGGAATAACCGTCGCATCTTCAAGTGTCGCGATATTTTTACCCAGTTTAATACTCAATAAACGTGTAAGGGAGAGAAGTTGATACTTCACTTGCTCGATTTGGTAAAGGTTATTGCTGTATGAAGCTTGAAGCTTATCGACATCATCTATCGTAGCACTGCCCACACTAAAGAATTTTCGTATACGCTCCAAATCTGCCGCCAGCTGAGTTTTTTTATCTTCCAAAGCTTTTAACGTTGCCTCAGTACTTTTAATCGTATAAAAATCTTGGACAACATCTAACTGTAAGCTTTTTTTATAGTATTCGGTGTTGAGTGAAGCTTCTTCTAAAAGGGCTTCATTTTGTTTGATAGTATTGCTTTTTTTCCCACCATCGTAGATATCAAAGCCAATTTTTGCGTAGCCACTTTGGATATCGCCTGCAAGATTTGGGGTGCGCTCATTTTTACTTTGGTGATATGCCCCAATGTCTAGGGTAGGAAAATAAGAGCTTTTGGCAGAGTCTAGCTCTTTACTTTTCGCTTCTTGTGTTAAATGACGTGATTGCACCATCTTATTATTTGAGAGCGCAAAATCAAGCAAAGACTTTAAATCATCTGCATAAAAGAGTGCAGGTACAAGCAATAATGCTATTTTCTTCATTTTATTTTCCTTGTAAAGTTATCTAATAAAAACGATAATTGTTGCGTCAAAAGTGCTTGAGCTTCAACAAAAACTAAATTGCTCGCTTTTGATCTCACCAGTGTTCCTTTAATAAGAAAAACCATCGTGTTGGTCAAAAGATGCACATCGTGTGGTTCAAACTCTCCTGAGTCAATGCCTTCTTGCAAACAGCCTGCGATAAACTCATAATCTTTTTGGAAGACACTTTCAAAGTATGAGGTGTAAAGTCCTGTTTTGTCGATGAGCATCGCACTGACGAAGTGTTGGTAGAGATGAAGTATTTTTTGTGTATCGAAGATGTTACAGCATTGCGCAAAGTCAAAAAAGCTCATAATCTTCTCTTTGGCTCCTTTAAGCGAAGCCACCCTTTGTTCAAAAGCAATCATATGCTGTTCTACAATCATATTCCAGATTGCAAAGATAATCTCTTCTTTATTTTTAAAATAAAGATAGACGGTTCCCTTCGCAACACCAGCACTTTTAGCTATTTCATCGATACTGGTGTGTTGAATGCCCTTTTCACAAAAAAGGTCAATAGAAGCACGCGCTATATCGCACCTCTTCTCTTCTTTGTCTATGACTCTAGCCATAAAACTCCCTTTTTAATAATGAATGACCGTCAGTCATTTTTGAAATTGTACAACTTTTGATAATCTATGTCAAGAAAAAAACGCTACTTTTTTAGCCATAAGGCGTGAAATATTTTTTGATAAGACCAAACCACAGAAATTTCATTAAGAAAGGTTAATAAGTGCTAATATATAATGCAAAACGATATTTTCTATGACTTTTTACGACTCAAGGTATGACATTTTGCGAGTTTCAGCTTTCAAAAAAGCTCCTGCGGAGGCTTTTTTGTTTATTCTCTTCTATCTACAACAGCACTATACGTTCGATGCAAACCCATTTTTGGCAAAGCGTGGCATGAAGCTAGAAGCTTTACATGTAAATGCGAGCCACGCATGAAAAACATCCCAATAGTCGATAATATAGACTGTTTTGCTGAGCGTTTTGAAGGTCTCAGCTTACATACTTTACGTTTTAATAAAGCCGAGTTTGAAGAGTGTACGTTTGTCTCGTGTGATTTTAGTCAGACCTTTTTTTATGGGTGTCGGTTTGTTGATTGTCACTTTGAAAACTGCAATCTTAGTGCGATGAAACTCACTGATAGCAAATTTACCAATACGGAGTTTGTCTCATGCAAGATGAACGGCATCGACTGGTGCATGTGCAACTGGAAAAGCTTGCTCAATCCTCTGCCTTTAAGATTTACCGAGTGTATTTTAGATGACAGTAACTTTTTTGGTCTCGATATGCAACATGTCGTCATGAAAATGTGTCGTGCCAAAGAAGTGGACTTTCGCTCCGCCTCTTTTCAACATGCAACCTTTATAGGAACAGACTTCAAAGGAGCACTGTTTGATAAAACGCATCTTGAAAATGCAAATTTTACACATGCAAGTAACACGCACATCGACTTACGAACCAATCATCTCAAAGGTGCGATATTTAGCCGATTTGAGGCATT
>CAYTVI010000050.1:8262-14511 GCA_964441765.1 uncultured Sulfurospirillum sp. | reverse complement strand
AAGCTGCTCGTCTTATGGCGCTTCGTGGTGCAGAAATGCTCATCTACCCAACCGCTATTGGCTGGTTTGATGCGGACGCTGAAGATGAAAAAAAACGCCAATGCGACGCATGGGAAACGGTACAACGAGGGCATGCCATCGCAAATGGACTTCCTGTCATTAGTGTAAACCGCATCGGTAAAGAAGCGGACAATCACGGAGTATTAGAAGGCATCCGCTTTTGGGGCAACTCTTTTGTCGCTGGTCCTCAAGGTGAGATACTCGTTAGAGCTAGCCATGACAAAGAAGAAGTGCTCATCGTCGATGTGGACTTACAAAGAGGCGAACACGTCAGACGCATCTGGCCATTTTTACGTGATAGAAGAATTGAGACGTATGGGGATTTGACAAAACGCTTTATTGATTAAAGTCTTTTTACATATAAAGAATCAAAGCTTTACATGTAAACCTTTGGAGTAAGCATGGAACTGGTTTATTTGTGGGTTGAAGAGTACAAAAACATCAAAAATCAAGGGTTTAATTTTTCGCCTAGATTTACATGTAAATATGAAAATGGCGAATTAACGATTGATAAAAAAGAACCTGAACCGCTTAGTATTTTTCCTGATAATATCAATGTCACTGCGATTGTTGGGGAAAATGGGAGTGGGAAGAGTAGTTTATTAACTGGAATAACAAATCATAAACTCATTGTTTATAATAAAAGCAATTTTTACAGTAATGATTTTAAAGGTGCTACGTGTAATGTAGAACTCCTCGAACATAATCGAGTCGAAGATTATGAGATTTTATATTTAGATTTTGATTTAATAAAAATCAATGAAACCAAAGGTTGGTGGGATTATTTTAACTTAAATATTTACGATAAAAATTTATATACTCGGGTAGAAAATGGAATCGTTGGTGACACCAGTTTCAATATTTTAAAATTTAGGGAAAACTTTTATAATCTCATTATTGAACATAGAAAATTATTTCATTCTCAATTATTCTTTTTTGAACCAATAGAAATCACCTTGTCAGCATATTTACATGAAACAAACTCTCAAAGCCCACAATTCAAGCATATTAACGAACTTATAAAAAATGTACAAAACTATCATTTAGATTCTAAAGAGAGGTTTTTAGTTTTTCTTTATTCTAATATTAGTATGCAAGTTAATTTAGAAATATCTCGTATTGAAAAAGTTGAAGATATTACTTCAATAGAAGAAGAAATATTAAAAAATCCTACTCATAACCTTGAAAATATAAAAGAAATTTATAAATTTTTTGAAGCACTAAGTCCATATATAGATAAACCGAAAATTTCAATTGAAGAATTTAGCATTATATACCATGAACATAAAAATGCTTTTTTAAAATTGATAGAAATTGGTTATTTGCACGTTGGTTTGAATGATTGTATGGGCAGACAATATTTTGATTTAAGTCAAGGAGAAAGAAAGCTTTTTACCGAAATGTTAATGATATTTGATGCAATTACAAAAAGTAAAAAGGATGATATATTTCTTGTTCTTGATGAACCAGATATAGCACTTCATCCTCTATGGCAAAAAAAATACCTAAATGAATTAATACATATGCTGTCTAATTTTTCTGGAAAAAAATTTCATATTATTATCACTTCGCATTCCCCATTCATCCTTTCAGACCTCCCCAAAGAAAACATCATTTTCCTAGAGAAAGGCAAGCAAGTTTACCCCAATATCGAAACCTTTGGAGCCAATATCCACACCCTACTCTCTCATGGTTTTTTTATGAAAGAGGGGCTTATGGGTGAGTTTGCAAAAAGTAAAATCAATAAAGCCATCAAATACCTCAATAAAAAAGAACTCACACCAGAAGAAACAGACTATTGTGAAAATATCATCTCGATTGTAGGTGAGCCAATTTTAAAACGACAACTACAAAAAATGTTGGACAGTAAACGTCTCAGTGAAGTTGAGAAGATTAAGCAACAAATAATCGAACTCCAGCAAAAACTAGCTGAACATCAACATGCACAAAATTAATCTTTCACAAACAATTATTGATGAATTTTATACGTCAATTCAAAGTCTTTTTCCTAATAAAAAATTAAAGAAAAATGAAAAAAATATTAAATGGGAAATATCATGGTCTGCGATAGATAAACTTATCCAAGATAAATTAAAAGATGTTGACCCTCAAATATCTTTTGAAAAAATCATCAAAGCAGACTACGTTTATCTTCAAAAAATCACACAATTTATCAATACAAATCAAAAAATAGTTGAACTTAAAATAAAAGAAAAAGACTATTTTTTTTTTCTGTATTCACGGCTTAAAAAGCCTGAGCATATCAAGAAACTTGACATTAAAGTTTGTCCTTATTGTAACCGTAACTATATTTTTAACTTTGAAAAAGGAAAAGACCTCAATGCTACGGCACAACTTGACCATTTTTTCGATAAAAAAACATACCCTTTTTTAGCCGTGAGCGTTTACAATCTAGTGCCTAGTTGCTCTACATGTAATCAACGAAAATCAGCAAAACAAGAAGATATTTTTTACCCCTTTTTAGAAAGTTTTAACGACTATGCAAAATTTGAATACAAGGGAATAAAAAATAAAGAAGATAGTAATGGCTATTTCTTTGACGAAGATAGAATTTTGCTTGAGCTAAAACCAATTTCAGAAGATGAAAAGGTAAAAAATCACATTGAAGTTTTTAATCTGCAAAACCTTTACAACGAGCATAAAGATATCGTTTCTGAAATTCTTATCAAATCTGAAATGTACAACGAAAGTTACATAGAAGAGCTGATGAAAAACTACGAGGGAACGCTCTTTAAAAATGAAGAAGATTTACTGCGCCTGATTTTTGGAGGCTACATCAGCGATGAAGATTTGGGCAGACGCCCTCTTTCTAAACTTACCAAAGACATTTTAGAACAATTAGAAATTATCTAGCTTTACATGTAAAACTATTTTTCATACGTCCTAAAATACCACATAAGCGCAAACATCAAGCCTGAAGTAGTAGCGATGCTCTCGTCGAACATAAACTCTAAGGTTTTTTCACGTTTGAGGTAGATAACTTCGATGTTTTCATCTTCGATACCACCACCATCACTTACTTTCATGCTATCATCAAGAACAGCATAGTAGAGGGTTTGTCTGCCACCCGCGAAGCCTACAGCGGTGTAAAAGGAGGAGATTTTTTGGAGTTTTTCTAAAGGTACGTCGTAGCCTGTCTCTTCTAAGACCTCTTCTTTGGCGATTTCGATGAGGCTTTTGTCTTTATCGACGATGCCCGCACACAGCTCATAGGTAAAACCATCTTCATTTTTGACGTAGATGGAGGGGCGAAACTGTTTGACAAATACGAAACTATCGCGTGCTTTATGGTAAAGCAAGATAGCAACGCTGTTATGAGTATCGACAATATCCCAGCGCTTTTCGACGCTGTTGTGGGTGTAGTACATACTTTTAGGCTTGATATACTCAGAGCTTAGGCACTCTTCGATTTTTATCACCTCAATGGTATGTTTCATTGCCTTAAATCCACCCTTTTTTCTTAAAAATCGCTATCGGAGTAATCGCAGAGATGACCATGAGGGCGAGTGAAAAGGCATAGCCATAACTCCAATCAAGCTCAGGCAAGATTTTGAAGTTCATCCCATAAATACTTGCGATGAGGGTTGGTGGGAGGAAGATGACATTGACGATGGTAAAGATTTTGATGACTTTATTTTGCTCAATGCTCAAAACACCGACGAAGATATTTTGTAGATAATCAAGCCGTTCAAAATTAAACTCAGTGTAGTCAATCAAGGACTTAATATCTTTAAGCATGATGACGATGTCATTGCGTAAAGAGCTGTCATCGTATTTGGATGATTTTAGAAACGAGGTTAAGATGCGTTGTTTATCGGTCAAGTTTTCACGGATACTCATGTTCAAATCTTCCAAAGAGGAGATTTTTTCCAAGATTTCTTCGTCGTCGTTGGCATAATCGGTAAAGACGTGTTTGCGAAGACGGGTGATGTCTTTTGAGAGTTTTTCGATAATATCCGCATCCGCGTCAATACGAATATCTAAAAGTTGCGAAAAGATGTAGTAGCCATTTTTAAACTCACGAGGTGCGTAAAAAAAGCGTTTGCTAAACTCTTCAAAAGCACGAAGCTCTTTATAACGGATGGAGATGAGGAGATTGCCTTGTAAGATAAACGAAACCGTTTCGTTGTGCGCACCCTCGTCGTTGCTGATTAAAAAGAAGCTGTTGATTTCGATTTTTTTGTCTTCTTCCCAATACCTCGAACTGATCTCAATCTCTTCTGTCTCTTGCTTAGTCGGGAAATCTATGCCAAAAGTATTTTCCACAAACGTGATTTCTTCCCGTGTAGGAAGGAGCATATCAAGCCAAACGACTTTACTTTTTTTATCTTCATTGGCTTCAAAAGCTTCAAGATCGGTGATGACTTCGAGTTTATTGCTGTTTCTAAAAAAACATCGTATCATGGAATCCTCTTTTTATTTACATGTAAAGATATTAGTTGGGTTTTTCTTCTAACGCATGAACCAGCGCAAAATTTTCTTCAAAGACTGGCTCACTTTTATGACTCAATGCTTTTTGCGCTTTTTGCTTCAAATCCGCCGTGTATGCTAAAAACTCTTTTAACTCTTTTCCACCCAGACTATTTTTGGCTATTTTAACGACACTGGCAGGGTTTATTGCCGTATTGTTACGGTAAAGCCCAAAATGAAGATGCGGTCCACTGCTTAAACCCGTGTTCCCCACATAGCCTATGACTTGTCCTTGTTTGACATTTTGTCCCCCACGCAAGCCTCTTGCAAAACCATTGAGATGCGCATACAAGGTTTTATAGCTACTGTCATGATTAACTTCGATGGTTTTACCATAACCGCCTTTTTCACCCACAAACGTCACCTTACCGCTTCCTGCTGAACGCACTGGTGTTCCCACACTTGCCGCATAATCAATTCCTAAATGCGCTCGGTAAATCTTTAACACGGGGTGAAAACGCTTGTTGGTAAAAGGCGATGAGATACGTGTATAATTGACTGGATTGGCAAGTAAAAAGTTTTCGAGCTCTTTTCCATCTTTATCGTAATAGCTCTCTTTGTAGGAAAAGACATAGTGTTGTTTTTTGGCAGTTTCTATCATAGAAACATCAATCTTAATAGAGCCAAACTGCTTTCCTAAACGCCTTTTTTGCTGATAAATCAAGACTAATTTATCGCCTTTTTGGAGATTTCGTAAATTCACTCCACCTTTAAAAGAGTGTGCAAATTCATTGGCAAGGGCATAACTGTTGGTACTTTTAATGATATCCGAATGGGGAGAGTGTTTAATATCAATCGCTAAGGTATGATTTTCTTCTTGATAAATAATAGGGATGATTTCCATAATGAACTTTTCTCCATTATGACGAAGGTGCATCTGAAGTTCTTCGCTGATGGGAATTAAAACTTGTTGAAGTTCTTTAGTCTCACTACGCAAAACGTGGTACTTTACCCCTGCGACAATTTCGGTTGCAAGTTCTTGTTCTTCTTTGTCTAAAGAGTAGTAAATACTTTGAGGCAAGCCACTTTTTTCTAAAAAAGTTAAAAATGTTTCACCTTTTGGCCATTTAAGCTCTTCCACATAGGCAGCATGAACGGAGATGAAAAAAAGTAAGATGATGATAGCAATTTTGCCCATTAATACCCCCTGCGTAAGGGTTTAATTCTATCTTAACAAATCTTACAAAATCCCTAAATAGAGCTTCTTTGAAATTTTTAAACCACTTATTGTATAATCTTCGCAATAAAACCAGAGGAGTTTCCATTGAACAAAGTGTTAGGAATGGTATGTGCCTTACTCTTAGGCTCTTTTTTACATGCAAAACCGCTTTTCAACGAGCACAAAACAACCCTTTTAGAGGCAACCGAGACAAGTGGGACTATCACTGATTCGCCTGATTTTGTCGTAGGTTCAAGCGGTGTTATCTTACATAAATTTGATGCGAAAACTTCTATTATTGTGTCTCGTTTTGATGTTGTGAGTAAAAACGCAGGCAAAGCAACCCTACGTTTTGCAAAATTTGAGATGCTCGCACAAGGCGCTTTCCCCGATGCAGGTGTCAAACCTGTTGCAGGTGATGATGTCATCGTAAACTATCTTTATAACCGTGCGTTAATTGTTGCTCCAAATCAGACGGTTTATAATGAAGTTACTAAAAAATACAATGAACTCACATGGATACATCCTGATGTTGTTGC
>CAYTVI010000050.1:0-8162 GCA_964441765.1 uncultured Sulfurospirillum sp. | reverse complement strand
ATTGCCTACTGTTACGACGCAACCCGCACACGTTACCAACCTGATGCGGTGATTTTTCCACGCAATGAAGAAGATGTCAGTGCCATTTTAAAGTACTGTAATGAACATCGCATCATCATTACACCTCGAGGGGCTGGAAGTGGTTTTACGGGCGGCTCTTTGCCAGCCAATGGTGGCGTGATTTTAGCGTTTGAAAAGCATATGAATAAAATTCTAGAGATTGATATGGAAAACATGGTTGCTGTGGTTCAACCAGGTGTTATCAATATGGATTTACAACGTGCCGTAGAGGCCAAAGGGCTTTTTTATCCACCTGATCCAGCTTCCCAAGAGTACTCAACCTTAGGAGGAAATGTCAGCGAAAATGCTGGTGGTATGAGAGCGGCAAAGTATGGTATCACCAAAGATTATGTGATGGCACTTAGAGCAGTTATCCCCAATGGAGAAATTATCCGTGCGGGTAAACGTACCATTAAAGATGTGGCAGGCTATAACATTGCTGGTATTCTCATTGCTAGTGAGGGGACACTCGGTGTTATTACCGAAATCACGCTCAAGCTTATTGCTAAACCTAAAATGTCACAAACGGCTATGGGCGTTTTTCCAACGGTCAATGACGCGATGAACGCTGTGTATAAAAGTATGGCGGCAGGTGTTACTCCCGTGGCAATGGAGTTTTTAGATAACTACTCCATTCGTGCGGTAGAACAAAAATACTCCAAAGGACTCCCTATCGAAGCAGGAGCCATTTTGATTACCGATGTGGATGGTAACAGCCAAGAAGATTTAACTACGCAATTAGACATCATCGAAAAAGCTTTTGCAGAAAATGGCTGTTCAGAGTTTAAACGCGCACAAAACAAAGATGAATCAAATGCTTTATGGTTTGCAAGACGCAATGTAAGCCAATGTATCACCGTCTATGGTAGCAAAAAACTCAATGAAGACATTACTGTTCCACGTTCTAAATTGCCTGATTTGTTAGCTGAAATTGGCAAAATCGCGCAAAAGTACAACGTCACCGTTCCATGTTTTGGACACACAGGAGATGGCAATGTCCATACCAACGTCATGGTTGATGGAAGTGATGAAAAACAACTTGAAATCGGACACCATGCGATTGAAGAGATTTTTAAAGCCACTGTTGCACTGGGTGGAACGTTGAGTGGAGAACATGGTATAGGTCTTAGTAAAGCACCTTTTATGCATTTAGCCTTTAGTGATGCAGAAATGGAACTTTTCCGCTCTATCAAAAAAGCCTTTGACCCGAACAATATTTTAAACCCCTCCAAAATGGGACTTTGATGTGCTAAACAAAGAAGCGCTTAGTGTGTTTTTCAAAAAGCTTAAAGATACCGAGCTTGCACACTACGCCTCTTCTTTAAGCTTTCATACCATTCTCTCACTCATTCCTATTTTGCTTATTACCTTTAGTATTTTTACTAAAATGCCTAGCTTTCAAAGCTACTATGAAAAAGTACAAACCTTTATTTTCAATTCGCTCATCCCCACACAACAAGAGATGGTCATCCAATACCTCAATCAGTTTATGGAAAACACCCTCAATATGGGAGCACTAGGACTCATTTTTGTTTTTTACATTTCGGTCATGTTCTTTTTAGATTATGAGAAAATTGTCAGCAAAATCTTTGAAGTTCCTACGCGCACCTTTTGGGAAGCCATAGCAACCTACTGGACGATGCTTACCTTAATGCCTTTAGGGCTTGTCGTCTCATTGTACACATCATCCCTTGTTCAAGATGTTCTTTTAAAAAATGAAGTAACAAGCTCTATCAATTTACTTCAATTCTCACCCTACTTTATTATTTGGCTTCTTTTCCTCATCATGTACGCCATCTCCGCTAAAGTCAAAATTCATATTAAAAGTGCGCTTATCGCCTCGTTTATCGCTTCTTTGGTATGGTATATTTCTAAAAATCTCTTTGTCTATTATGTGGCGTACAATAAAACCTACCTTACGATTTATGGTTCGTTTAGTATCTTGCTCTTTTTCTTTTTGTGGATTTATTTTTCGTGGTTTATCTATCTTTATGGTCTTAAACTCTGCTTCCTACTCAATGAAAAAGAACACGCCAAGAGCCACAACGAAGCTCAGGACAAAGAGCCTCTTACTCCAAATACTCAAGATTGAGAGCACACCATACGGAATTAAAAACGCATATGGAACACTCAAATGAAAGCTTTGTGCTTTTACATGTAAAAATGCCATCACAAGGCTATCAAGTAAATCTCCCCAAGAGATGAGATGCAAGAAAAGCCCCAAAGGATAGAAGAGAACAAACACAGCACTCCAAAGTGGTGATGTGAGTTGCAACAGCGTAAAAACGGGGAAGAAGGCATGTACGATGGGTAACATAGCGGTAAAAACGAAAATATCCAACCCTACAAAAAGTCCTATTTTATTTTTCCATTTTATGTGATGTAAAAATAAAAAGAGATAAAACACACCTGCAATAGAAAACCAAAAGGAGAGTGAGAAAAAAAGTGAAGGGATAAACGCTAAGATTCCTAAACATACAATGGCTAAGGTTTCAAAAGAGAGTAAACGAATCCCTCTTGAAAAAAAGAAAAAACCTACGATACTCATCACCACCGCACGCATAAAAGGTGGCACATAATCAATCACGACCATATACCCAATCAACACCAAAAAGACCACAGGCGTCAAATCCGCTAGCACATTACGGTATGGAAAATAGCGACTTTGAAAAAAGGTATAAAGAGGTTTAAGTAAAAAGAAGAGCAAAAAAGAGATAACACCAACATTGTACCCACTAATCGCAATCAAATGCGTTATACCCCACTTTTGAACAAACTCTCGAAGCTCAAAAGAGAGCGGTGTCGCAAATAAGAGTGCACTGTAAAGTTCGCCCATCATCGCTTCATCATGTTGCTCTTTTACAAAACGATAAAGAGGACGAACATCAAACGGCGGGTCATCTTCATAGATTTCATAAATAAATTTTGAAGGGGCAAAAAAGCCTGAGAGATACTCTTTAAAAGAGAGGTTTTTGAGCTCAAATTTGACTTTAACACGAGATTTTAACTCTAAACTTAAAGGCTTCCACGACACGGTGTACATCTGCTCCCCAGAGTCAAGTTTGAGCTTAATCACATCGTAGGTTTTACCTTTTTCATTGGTCTTTTGATAGTGATTTAACACCGTAGCTGTTTTTACATGTAAAGCTGATTTGGAAAATGTTTGGTAGCGGTAAAATTCAATACTCAAAGAAATAAGAGCAATACAAAAGACCACTCCCAACGCAAAAAAAAGCTCTTTTTTGCTGTTAAAGAGTGGTACGTTTAACATGTTTTAAAGAGGAGGCATACTTATCTTGCCTTCTTTAGCTTCAAAGGCAGCTTCTTTATAAACGACTTCTATCGGGATTTTTCCACCATCCACAAAACGTGTGCAAGCTTTTTGAAAGACAAGGTTTGCGACACCCACAGGACCGTTTCTATTTTTCCCGACAATGACTTCGGCTAGCTCTTCAGGCTTTTCAAAAAAGTTACTTTTGTACTCTTTGCCTTCCGTTCTAGCTTTTTGTTCTTTCTCTTTTTCTTCACGAACACGGTACACATCATCACGGTACACAAACAAAATCAAATCCGCATCTTGTTCAATCGCACCTGATTCTCTAAGATCACTTAACATCGGGCGTTTATCGCTTCGGCTTTCAAGTCCACGGTTGAGCTGAGAAAGTGCGATGATAGGCACACTGAGCTCTCTAGCTAAAAGTTTTAAACCTCGACTGATATCACTCACTTCTAAGTGTCTATCTTTACTCCCAGCCGAGGTCATCAACTGTAAATAATCGATAATCGCTAAAGAGATTTCAGGGTGTTGGCTTTTGAGTTTTCTTAGCTTCGCACGTACTTTGTGAATATCCACAGAGCCGTTATCATCCACAAAAAATTTCTTTTTGCTCATCTCATCTGCCGCACGACTTAAATGCCCCCACTGTTCATCGCTCATATCGCCCACTTTTAGCTTTTGAAGCGGTATGGATGTTTTGGCACTGAGCATCCTTAACATCAACTGCTCAGCTGGCATCTCCAAAGAGAAAATCGCCACACCTTTATTGTGGTCAAGCGCATTTTGTGCAAGATTAAGACAAAAAGCCGTTTTCCCCATCGCTGGACGTGCCGCTACGATAATCAAATCGCCCTCGCCAAATCCTGTGGTGAGGCGGTTGATTTCGCTAAAGCCCGTATCCACTCCCACAACACCTGAGTTTCCACGTTTTTTCATCTCATGAATGTGTGCGATGGTCGCATGGGTCATCTCTGGCGATTCACGAAACTCTTTGCTCCCACTTTCTTGGGTAATTTGATAGAGTTTTTGTTGCACCAAATCCACCACATCAGATGAAGGCAAATCTTTTTCCACAGCGATTTCTTTAATGTCAGAGGTGAGTTGAACCAACTCTCGCTTAATCGCTTTTTCACGGATCTCTTCAATGTATGCTTTGGTCGCAGGAAGTGGATTGGTGGAGAGAATTTCGAGCATCGCATCTTCATCAAAACGCCCTTGTTGGGAAAGCTTTTTCTTTAAAAATTCCTCATCAATGGGTAAATCTTCTCTCTCGCACGCTTCCATCGCTTCAAACATATAACGATGGCTTGGCAAATAAAAGTCTTTCGCACTAATAACCGCGGCAACCTCTTCAAAGGTGGCAGGGTTAAAAAGGATAGAGCTTAAAACGGAGCGTTCAATGTTGATATTGTGAAGGTTATTCATGCTTTGTACTCACTTGCGGCTTTTTCAACCGCTTCTAAAAAGGCATCGACAAGATTGTCTTCTTTGAGTTTTGCAACTACTTCGCCTTTCACCATAACAAGCCCCTGCCCTTTTCCAAAAGCAATCGCTACATCCGCATGTTTGGCTTCGCCAATCGCATTGACCACACATCCCATCACAGAGATATTAAGAGGTGCGGTGATGTGTTTGGTGCGCTTTTCCACTTCCGCAACCGCTTTGACCAAATTAGCTTCAAGTCGCCCGCATGTTGGACAAGAGATGATGTTTAATCCCTGCGCTTCTACGCCACTGTCTTTTAAAATGGCACGCCCTACTTTGATCTCTTCTTCGAGTTCACCCGTAATGGAAACACGCAAAGTGTCGCCAATGCCCTCTAATAAAAGCGTTCCTAATGCAATGGAGGATTTAATAGTTGAATGAAACAGCGTTCCAGCTTCTGTTACACCTAAATGAAAAGGGTGATTTGTCAATGGACGAAGCATTCGGTACGCTTCAACCGTACGCTCCACATCGCTGGCTTTAAGGGAGACTTTCATGTTCGTAAAGCCCAAATCTTCTAAATATTTAATGTTATAAAGGGCTGATTCGACCATGCCTTTAGAGGTTGGTCCATACTTTTCGTCAAACTCTTTTTCCAAACTTCCGCTATTGACCCCAATACGAATCGGAATATTGCGCTCATTGCATGCCTTAACGACCTCTTTGACACGCTCTTTATTGCCGATATTACCAGGATTGATGCGAATACAATCCACCACTTCTGCGGCGATGAGTGCTAAGCGGTAGTTGAAGTGGATATCTGCGACAAGGGGCAAACTTACTTGCTCTTTAATAGACTTCAAAGCCCTCGCATCTTCATAATCTGGAACTGCCACACGGACAATATCGCACCCCGCAAAATGAAGCCTTCGTATCTGCTCAACCGTCGCATCCACATCGTGTGTTTTAGAAAAAGTCATCGACTGTACAGGAATTTTAGCATCTCCTCCAATGGGAACAGAGCCAACAAAAATTTGTTTGGTAGGGTAACGTTTTATCATCTTTAAATCCAGCAAATATAATTGATTGGATTATACTATGGAAGTGTTTAAGAAAAAGAAAGAGGGTCTATGTCGACCTCAACATGATACATTTTGACACTGTGGGCAAGTTCAAGGAGTGCTTTGGAGGAATCACTTCTGGCTAAGAGTTCATAGCGGTATTTTCCAGCGATTTTGCCTATCATTGATTTGCCAAAACCAACGACTTCAACAGCTTTAAACGACTGTGCGATGTGTGCGACTTTTTCAATCCCCTCTTTGGCTTTTACTTCATTTTTATGCGACACCATCAAACGAAGCATCTTTTTAAAAGGCGGATAAAGCCCTTTTCGGTATTTCAGTTCGTCTCTCAAAAATCCCTCAAAATTATCCAAATAAGTTTTGAAAAAATCACTATTTTTAGTCTGTATAAGTACCTCACCATACCCTTTGCGACCGCTTCGTCCCGCGATTTGTTTCACTAAAGCCAATGTTTTTTCGCGGGCTCTAAAATCACTCATCCCCAAAAGTGCATCGATGCCTAAAATCACCGCCAATCCCACACCATGATAATCATGCCCTTTGGAGAGCATCTGGGTGCCTACCATAATGTCAATTTTACGTTCATTAAACGCATTTAAAATCGCATCAAGCTGTTTTTCTGTGCGCACTTCATCACGGTCAAATTGCTGTACCACATGCGCTTTAAAATGCTCTTGCAATTTTAAACTCACCTCCGCTGTTCCCATCCGTGAAGAGATGATCTCATCGTGACCACACTTTGGACAGGCATCTGGAATTTTTTCAGCATAATTACAATAGTGACATTTAAGCGCATGTGAATGCGTATGCAAACTCATACTCACCGCACAATACGGACACTCCACATGCGCACCACACGCTTTACATGTAATGTATTTAAAGTTAGCTCGTGTAGGCAGAAAAACCACTACTTGGCTTTGTGTATCCAGTGCTTTTTGTATCGAGTGAAGCATCATTTGGCTAATGCCGTGCTCTCCCTCATCGTAGATAACACGACTGCTTGAATCAAAAAATGTCCCTTTGAGCCTAAAATGTGGAAGCTTATGAAAACTTGGAAGACTTGGTGTTGCCGAACCTAAAACCACTTTTGCACCCAACTTCTGCCCAAAAAGTAGGCTCAAATCTTTAGCGTTATAACGAGGTCGGGAGCTTGACTTGTAACTTTCATCGTGTTCTTCATCGACCACTATCAATCCTAGATTGTCAATCGGTAAAAAAAGCGTTGAACGTGTACCTGCTAGAATGGAGAGTTTTCCTGTCTGCAAATCGTGCAGTATCTGCGCTTTTTTCTTAAGAGTGATTTTAGAATGCCAAATCGCTACGTGAGTGCCAAAATGATGTTTTAGCCTTTTTTTCATCTGTGGCGTTAAGCCAATCTCTGGCAGTAAAAAAAGTGCCTTTTGCCCTTTGTTGATACACGCTTCAAAAAGCTTCATATACACTTCCGTCTTTCCACTTCCTGTATCGCCAAAAAGAAGCGATGCATCATGAGAAAGCGCAAATGTGTAAGCCTTTTCTTGCTCAAGGGAGAGCACAATATTTGTTACTATCTTCTCATTTACATGTAAATCGTTGCTAGATGAAGGCACAAATAAACTCAAAGCTTCCCCTAAAGAGCAGACATAATACTCTGCAATAAAACGTGCAAGTTCGAGTGTTTTAGAGGTATAAAAAGATTTACATGTAACGCTTATGAGTGAGCACTCAAAGTCAGGTTTAGAAACTTCTTCTAAAACAACCCCTTGAACATCTCGTTTATTAAGCGCTATTTGAACCAAAGAACCAGAAGATAGAAGCGTGGAAGAAGCATAAGTGAGTGGAGCAAGAGGCGATTTTAAAAGAGCGATAAGGTAGTAATGCACACGCTATTCGCTCAAATCTTTGCAGTTTTGGTCGTTATGGTCACAATCAAATGAACCAGATGTAGCAGTATAATTAAATGTCACATTTGTCGCATTAAGCTTAAAACTATAAACATTTGCAGCTGTTTTCATCCATGTACCATCTTTCGTGCCAGAAAAAAGTGCGTATTCTAAGATATTAGAACTATTTCCATCGTTAAAATAGAAGAGTTTTTCGTTTTCTGTATTATAAGCAGCATTATCAAGTACGAGAGGGAGAAAAGGAGTTGTTCCTTCTAACATACGTCTTGATTTTTGAAGAGCAATTCCACTACGAATCGCAGAAACTTGTGATTTGCCTTTAACAAGCACAGCATCATCACGGCTCGCCGCTAAACGAGGAATAGCCACTGCCGCAAGAATACCAAGAATAACAATAACAAAAACCATCTCGATCATGGTAAAAGCAGAGCGATT
>CAYTVI010000049.1:2223-14702 GCA_964441765.1 uncultured Sulfurospirillum sp. | reverse complement strand
GTGGAGTTCAAAACTTCAAAGGCGAGTTTTTGCATATTTTCTGAGCTTAGGTTTTCATTGCCAAAGATGTCAAACATGCGCTCACTCAAAAGTGATAGTTCTGCCACAGGTGCTTCATAGGCTATTGTACCTAAACGCTTTGAGGCACTGATGTAGAGCTCATAATCTCTTTCATTGGCGGCTTTAATGAGCTCAATAATGGCAATACGTGTTTGATTGGGGATGGTTTTGACCATACCAAAATCAAGTAATATCAGCTCTCCTTTGGCATTGACCAAAAGATTTCCCGGATGTGGGTCTGCGTGAAAATAGCCTTTGAGCAACATCTGCTCGGTGTAAAAATGGATGAGCTTTGCGATAATCTCTTTAAAGTCAATGTTTTCTTTGAGCAGTTGTTCTTTATCATCAAAGCGAAAACCCTCTTCAAAACTCATCACGAGTGCATGCTCACTGCACAGCCCCACCAAAGGTATGGGAAATTTAATACCCGATGTGGGATAGATGGAAGAGAATTTTTGAAGGTTGTGAAGCTCGGTGGTCATATTGACTTCTTGTAAAATCATCTTTGAAAACTCGATAATGACCGCTTCGATAGAGTTTTTGGTGTAGTGCGAAAAGAGCGGACGAAAGAGTCGGTTAAAAAAAGAGATGATGGCAATATCGGCTCTGACTTGCTTTTCTATACCATAGCGTCTAAGCTTGACGGCTAGTTTTTGACCTTCAACGTACGCCACATGCACTTGCCCGATGGATGCTGAAGCAATGGGCTCTTGCTTAAACTGTTCAAAGTTTACACCATGAAAAGCCTCTGCATAAACACGCTCAAACTCTTCTTGTGACATGGGTGGAAGTTTGTCGTGTAAGGATTTGAGCTCTTCAAGATATTCGGCGCTAAAAAAATCAGCACGTGTGGCTAAAACTTGAGCCAGCTTGATAAAACTAGCTCCTAGCGTGATAATGCTGTGGTTGAGTGCTTTTGGAGAAAGCGGTTTGAAGATAAAGAAACACTCCTTTTTCTTCAAAATAAGATACACACTCAGTAAAAAATAAAAAACGTAATAGACTCTTTTGGGATTAAAATACCGCCAAAAGTTTAGGAGCGTTTTGATACAAGCTCCTCAAGGTCTTTTTTCGTAGCAAGTCCTAATTCATCAATGACCTCTTTAAGCATCTCTTTAATTTTGGTCTTGATACGCTCGTCTTCATCTTTGCCTTTTTGACTGATGGAATCAATAAAATTTTTAGCATCGGCAGTGTTGATTTTGCCTTTTTCTTCTAAATTTTTAAGTTCTTCTTCGATTTTTTCTTTTAAAACCACCATACCACCTAGACTTACATGTAAAAACTCTTTTAACATAGCAAACTCCTTATTTTTGTAAAATGATACAGCAAATAAGAGCGTGTTGGTAGCCTAAAAATGGCAGTTGGAGTGAAGGGAGCTCTTTTCAAGCTCCCTTGTGTGTTAGAAAAATAATTTATTAATCATAACGCTTAAAACACCTACTGGTGTGATAAAGCGAATCGAAAAATACCAAATAGCAAAAACTCTTTTGTGCATAAAAGGAAGTAAAAGGGTTTCTAAACGGTTTTTATCTATGAAGAAACCGACAAAGATGGCTATCATCATTCCACCCAATGGCAGCATGATGGAAGAGCTCATAAAGTCTAAGATATCGAAAAATCCTTTACCAAAGAATGTGACAAAGTGTTTAAGCGTTTCGATATTGGAGATAAGTGCTAAAAGTCCCATGATGTAAGTGACAAAACCAAGTAGAAATAGAGACTTTTGACGTGAAAATCCAAAGCGGTTCATCATATACATGACCACAGGCTCAACAATAGAAATAGCCGATGTAATACCTGCAAAGGCAAGGGCAACAAAAAAGGAGACTGCAATAGCATTTCCAATCACTCCAAGGCTTGAAAGTAGCGCAGGTAAAGAGACAAAAACAAGTCCAGGACCTTGTGCAGGCTGTGCCCCAAAATGAAAGATAAAGGTAAAAATCACCATACCTGCCACCAAAGCGATAGCCGTGTCGATAAATGCGACCATCACCGAAGATTTTACGATGTTCTCTTTCTCAGGCAAAGAAGCACTGTAGGTCATAATACTTCCCATACCCAAAGAGAGTGTAAAAAAAGCATGCCCAACCGCTGCTAGGATAGAGCTTGAATGGAGTTTTGAAAAATCAGGCATAAAAAGAAAGGAAAATGCTTGTCCAAAACCATCTAAGCCCATCGCATACACAAGTAAGACAAGTAAGATAATGATGAGTAAAGGCATCAACACGACGTTCATCTTCTCAATACCCGCTTTAATTCCCCTCGATACAATCCAAAAGGTGATCGCAAAGGCTAGGGTGAAGTAAAAAATTTGACCACTGGTATCGGTTGTTACCATCCCGCCAAAAAGCCCACCTGCATTTTGAACGGAAGTAGGGAGTGAGCCCAAAGAGATAACGATATATTTTATAATCCAGCCAACAACCACCGTGTAAAATGAGAGGATGATAACCCCTGTAAAAATGATAAATCCAGCAAATTTCCAAAGATGACCAGCGCGTGTGGTTAAATTTTCGAACGCTGAAACAGTGTCTCCTCGACTGAGACGTCCCATAATGGTTTCTGCTAAAAAGAGAGAAAGTCCTATAAACGTAATAGTAAGAAGATAGACAAGTACGAATGCACCGCCACCATTTTCCCCCGTCATATAAGGGAATTTCCAAATATTGCCCAGTCCCACTGCAGATCCAGCCGCGGCTAAAATAAAGCCAAGCCTTCCAAATCGAATATTATTCATCAGCTATCCTTGTAAATAAAAGCGTGATAATAGCCAATTTCGCCTAACAAAAAGATGATAAAAATCGCTTTCGTGCCTCATCGTGTTTGACGAGTGGTTTTGGATACCCTGTAATAGTATGGCTTAAAAGATACGTTTCATCGTGCAGATATTTTGCAGGGATATCGTGCAAAAGAGGAAGATATTTTTTGATATATACGGCATTTTTATCAAATTTTTTACTTTGTGCATAAGGATTAAAAATTCGAAAATAAGGTTGTGGGTCAATGCCTGTTCCTGCACACCATTGCCATGAAAGCACATTAGCCGAGGCATCATAATCCATCAAGTGCTTGGCAAAAAACGCTTCTCCTTTTTGCCAAGGAAGCATCAAATGCTTAGTAAAAAAAGAGCCGACGATCATGCGTGTACGATTGTGCATATCGCCTGTGTGTAAAAGTTCCATGATTGCAGCATCAATGATAGGATAGCCCGTTTGTGCAGTACAAAACGTTTCAAAGCTTCTTTCATCACATGTGGTGTATGGCTCATACTTATAATTCTCCCAAGCAAGGTTTGGAAAATGGTAGAGCAAGTAAGCGTAAAAGTCACGAAAAATCAGCTGTCTAAAAAAGGGTTCGGTATCGATACCTTCTTTTTTTAAGGCAATTAGAGTACGTACAATATGACGAATACTAAGTGTTCCAAAGCGTAAATCAACGCTTAAATGAGACGAGGCATCTTCGTCTAAAAAGTCCCTTTTTTGAGCATACGTTGCGATTTTATCTTTAAATACTTCAAGCTTTTGCAAAGGCGAGGGTGTTTTTACATGTAAAGAGGTAAATCCTAAGCTCTCTAAGCTTACATGTAAAGCTAAAACACGCTCATCACGCACTTCAAGAATATTATTATAGTTAAATGGCAAAAGGTTTTGTTCCTCTTTTACATACGATAATGCGTGAAATTTTGTGTAAATTTGCTTACAGGCATGATAATAAGGTGTAAACACACGGTACGGGGTTCCGTCACTTTTTAAAACCTCATTGGGCTCAAAAAGATAAGAGTCATTTAAGGCAAAAAAAGAGATACACTCGCCCACCTCTTTGTCTCTTTGTCTCGCATAAGCATCATAATCGACACTGGCATACACAGCGTCAAAGCCTAAGGCTTTGAGGTATCTAAAGACTTCAAGTGGCGTACTGTAAAAGATTGCCAAATCAAGCCCCATTTTTTGAAGTTCCAATTTGAGGTTGATGACGGCTTTATAGATGAAATCCACACGTTTATCATTTTTTGGTAATGTATTTAATATATTTTTATCAAAAATAAAAATGGGTAAAACATCTCCTTTTTGCGATAACAGCATCACATCATCGACTCTTAAATCGCGTCTAAACCAGAGTATCTTTTTCATTTTATCTTACCTTCGTACGTTTGATAAAGTCTTACAAATATCTTATAAGTACCATTATAATGCACCTTTATCTTTTTTGGGAGGCTTTTTATGTCAAATTATTCGCTGAAGATGAGAATTTTATTGGTTTTTGTCATCTCCATCTCCATTATGGCGCTTATCTTTTTTAGCATTGTTGTGAGAGGAACCTATTTGCTTGGTAAATCGCAGATGAGTTCTCAATCAGAGTTGATTAAAAACCTCAATAAACAAGAGGTCAAAAACTATCTCCAAATCGCTCAAGAAGCGGTTAAAGCATCGTACGATAAAACAAAAGAAGAAAACATCGTTCATAAAATCAAATACGACGCGATTGCCTTTGAAGAGATTTTAACATCGATGTATGAAATGAAGAAAAACAGCATGGATGAAAAAGCGCTTAAAGAGCTTTTGGTGCATGTTATTCAAGGGTATCGTTACAATCAAGGGACGGGTTACTTTTTTGCGTACACACCTGAGGGTATCAATGTCGCTCATGATACACCCAGTCTAATCGGTAAAAATTTGATAGACCGCAAAGATATTAATGGCAATTACACGGTCAAATCCATCATTGAATCCGTCAAAGCTGGAGGCAACAATACGGCGACTTATTACAACAAAAACCCAAAAACAGGTGAAATTGAGGGAAAAATCTCTTACAACTTCTACTTCAAACCGCTCAATCTCATCATTGGTACGGGTGAGTATATGTCTCGCATTAAAGAGTTTCATCAAGAAATGGCGATAGATACACTCTCAAACCTAACCTATGGTGAAGATGGGTACTTTTTTGCGATTAAAAAAGCCAAAGATGGTACGTACAGTTATGTTTTTCATGGGACACAAAAAGAGCTCAAAAACAAACCCTTTGAGCTTTCTCAAAAAGACATCCAAGGTAAAGCCTATCGTCAAGAGTTAATTGAACAAAGCATTAAAAACGAAAAAGAGGGTGCGTTTATTACCTATCATTACACTAACCCCACCAATGGTAAGGTTGAGCCTAAGATGGTGTATGCGAAGTATTATAAAGATTGGGATTGGATTATTGTTTCCAATATCTTTTTACAACGGGTAGAAGATAACATCGCGACACAGCAAGGCAAGATGGATGGCGATATTCAAAGCTTGATTATTGAGCTTATTGTTTCGGGTATTTTTATGGTCTTGGTCATTTTTGCCGTGATTTACTGGATGTTGGGTCGTGTGGTGAATCGTCCATTGGATAATTTAGCCGATAAAGCCGCAGATTTAGCCAAAGGTGAGGGGGATCTTACATGTAAATTAGAAGTGAGCGGAAAAGATGAGATAGGCAAAGCCGCCACGCAAATCAACCACTTTATCGAAAAAGTCCACCATACCATCATGTCAGCTAAAAATAGCAGCAGTGAAAACGCAACGCTCTCTACCAAACTCTCCACCATTTCACAAGCTATCAGCCAAAGAGTGGAAGACTCGACTCGTTTTATCAAAGATGCGACGAAGATTTCGCAAACACTGCGCTATGAGATAGAAAGCTCGGTAGGTGAAGCTAAACGCTCAAAAATAGAGATTGCTAAAGCCAATGAAAATCTTAAAAGTGCGTGCGTTGAGATTATTGCACTAGGAGATAAGGTTGAACAAAGCGCTCAAACAGAGATGGAACTTGCCTCACGCATGAAACAATTAAGCGCTGATGCCGAGCAGGTTAAAAGCATTTTAACCGTTATCAGCGATATTGCCGACCAAACCAATCTTTTAGCGCTCAATGCAGCCATAGAAGCCGCACGTGCGGGAGACCATGGGCGAGGGTTTGCTGTCGTTGCTGATGAAGTGCGTAAATTGGCGGAACGCACACAAAAGAGTCTTTTAGAAATCAACGCTACGATTAATGTCATCGTTCAAGCCATTATTGATTCGGGTGAGCAGATGAATAAAAACTCTGAACAAGTCCAAGAACTCACCCTCACAGCTCAAGCGGTGGAAGAGAAGATTAAAACAACGACGAGCATCATGGAGATGGCAACCACGATGAGCGATAAAACGGTGGAAGATTATATCAAGACGGAGAAAAGCATTGATGTTATTGTGGAGAAAATCGAGAGCATGCATGCCATCTCAGAGCAAAATGTTCAAGGTCTAGCAGAGATTACCACCGCAAGTGACGAGTTGCGTTTGACAGCGAGCAATCTTAACGCAACCCTTTCAACCTTTAAAACGTAAATCTATTTTCCCACGTGAATGTGAGAGCGTAAGGCAAGGTCTTTTGGATAGGGGTTAAGAAATTTTTGAGCTAAAAGGTAGGTGATTTCGTACTTTTTAGCCAAAAATTCTATCGTGTTCATCACTCCCACCAAAGGAATAATCTCATCTTTATACGCTTCAATTTGCAGATGTATCTCTTTTTTTTCACTCGGGCGCAAGAGCTCTTTAAAAAAGCCCATCATGTGTTCTAGCACATTGACGGTGCGCGATATTTTATGTTTAAGAGCAATGGTTTGTAAAAAAAGAAGCGTGTAGGCGTGCAAGACTTCATCAAACAAAAGCTTCTCATGGTTGGCGACAATACGTCCTAATTCACGATAATTTTTCTCACTTTTGGTTTGGAGTAAAAATTTGTACGAGGTGTGAAAAGCAACAAGTTCAGCCATCTTTTTCATCGTCTTTTTCTGTGTCATCATATCTTCATAGGCAAAGACGTGCATGATGAAATTTTCTCTCAGCCAAGGATCAAGCAGTCTTGCCTCTTCTTCGATGGGAAGAAGAGGAAAATGCTCTTTACATGTAAGCGCAAAAAGCCCATCTTTTTTCCCCTCTCCCATCTCTTTGGTGTAGTATTTTGTACTGCCAAGAGCACACGAGGGCGATTTTGATTTTAAGACGATGCCACACAATGGATGTTCAAGAAGCTTGTGCAACTCGTGTTGCATGGCGTCATTCATGGCTTGCGTGACATCGGTTTTTGAAAAAACGGTGTAGACTTTGCGTACATTATTTTCTAAAACGATGCGAATCGTCTCACGCGGTGTTCCAAAGGCTAAGTGTTCGGGGCAAAAGGGGAGAAATTGGACATATTTTCCAAGCTTCTCACTCAAAAAAGCATCTTTTTGTCCTGTTTTATCGTAACGAATAGGCGTGCCTAAAAGGCATGATGAAATGGCGATTAGCATGATACATCCTTATACGTTTCTCTAAATTTTTTTGCTCCCTCTTTTGAAGAGGTGATGACATCATCAATCGTTTTAAAACTAAATTCTAGTTTACTTTGCTCAATAGTCACTATCTGTTTAATCGCAGTAACGTTAATCAAAAAAGAGCGATGAATCCGAAAAAAAAGCTTCGGGTCAAGGACTTTTTCCATATGTGATATCTGTTTATCAAGATACGAAAAATGCTCTTTGGTGCGAATAATCACCTCGTTTAAATCCGCTTCTACATAGATAATCTCTTCTTGTGAAATCAGATAAGACTCTTCTTTGTTTTTGGTGATAAAGCTAACATGGCGCTCTTTTTGATACAACAACGCGCGCTCAATACTACGCTTCAATGCCTCTTTATCAAAGGGTTTCAATAAATAATCAATCGCACCCACTTCAAAGGCTTTCAGTGCGTAATGCTCATAAGCGGTTTGAAAAATAATAAAAGCTTCAGGATGCGCTTTGAGAAGGTTTTTGGCAACATCGATACCGCTAATCGTTGGCATCTGAATATCCAAAATAAACACATCAAAACGCTCTTTAAGCAAGGCTTCCTCTAAACCTTCTTGTGTATCCACACAGGTGCATGCGTAACCTAACTCTTTTAACAGCCTCTCCACGCGTTTAAGGGCTAAAGATTCGTCGTCCATCACTAAAATATTCATGGTAAGTGCCTTAGGGTCATTTCAAAAAGGGTAGGATTTTGCTCTTTGAGCGTCAAAGAGCCTTTTGATAAGAGGCTCAGTCTTTCTTGTAGGTTGGAAAGTCCGATACCAAAGGTTTGTGAACGAATGGCATTGCCATCGTTGCCCACGTAAAGATGCAACGCTTCATCGTAATGCGCTTCAATCCAGATATGCAATACTTTTCCGTTGTATCCATGTTTGATAGCATTTTCAACGAGGAGTTGAATCGAAAATTTTGGAAGAGGGTAGAGATAAAAACGCTCGTCCACACTTATACGAAGCATAATTTTGCCATCAAAGCGGATATTTTCCAAGTTCACATAACGCGTTACATTGTCTAACTCTTCTTTAAGCTCAATCAATGAGTTTTCTTTCATACTTGAGCGCAAAAAATCACTCAAACTCAAAAGCGCTTTTTCGGCATTGTGTGGATTTACATGTAAAAGCTCACTCACAGAGTTGAGGGCGTTGAACAAAAAGTGCGGGTTGAGCTGACGTTCTAAAGATTTTAAACGACTTTCTATAAGAAGCTTTTCATGGTACTCTTTAGCATAACTCATCATCACAAATTGGTAGAGTAAAAACGCAATGCCATAGCTTAAGATACCTATCAAAAAAGCGAAAAAAAGAAGGTTGGTTTCAAACTTTTCTAAAAGTATTACATGTAAAAACAGACAAAGATAATAACTGACAACCGTTGCCAAAAATCCTGATAAAAAAGACGATAGCCCTGCACACGCCAACCAGTAATTTTTAGGGATACGCGGTAAAATCACTTGGTTAAGCACGGTGGTAAATAAAAAGGCACAGATAAAGAGGCAAAGCCCTAAAACTGACCCAAAAAAGAGAGCATTTAAAAGTGTTTCATTGACTAAAAAATAGCATATAAGAGAGAGCAGTATGGAAAAGAAAAGCGCGATAACTCCTATGCGTATCCACTCTTTAAACGTGATGATTAAAAGGAGCGGTTGCATAAGAGCCTTTGCAAGTTTGCCACACCCATCATAACGCCAGGCCACCCTTGTGCGGCAAAAGTGGTGTCACCCACATGATACAACCCTTTAATGGGTGAGTCATTGGAGGGGAGTTTAAAGAGCATATTTTCAAAACGCATTGGAATACCTCCAAGGGATGAACGGTTGATGTAGCGCTTGAAAGTACGAGGCGTGCCGCTAAAACGCTTGACAATAGCACTTTTTTCCAAGCCTAAATGTTCACAAATGAAACGTTCTATTATAGCTTCTAGTTCCATTTTTTGCTCTAAAGCGTTTTCATTTTTCCACATTTTCTCATGCGTATGCACAGACACGGTGACACTGTTTGACATCTTTGCATCCTCTTCATCACCGATGGAGACAAAAAGGGAATTTGAGATGGTAAAAGGAAGAGGTGAGGGGAGAATGATTTGGTAGTGGTGGTTTAGTTCTTGTGTGCGTTTTATCTCAAAATAACAGACAAAAGCGCTCATATGCGCATCAAGGGATTGGTAACTGCTTAAATAGCGTCTAATTTTAGCATCATCAAAAAGCGTGTGCGCTTCAAATAAAGAGGCATTAAGGACGATGTTTTTCGCCTCAAACTCATATGTTGCACTTTGTAGAACATAATGGTTTTTGTAAGGAGTTATTTTTTCTATCATCGTCTTTTTTTGAACGTGTGGTAAAACCTTCTCAATGCCCTCAAAAATGGCACCCATTCCCCCATAAACGTAGTGGTTTTCCATAAACTGATACGCCAAAGCCAAAGCCGCAGTTAAAAAGTTGATTTCATGTAGCTTTGCTTGGGCGACGATAAGGACTTGATTGTTCATATAGTCTATGTATCGTGGCTCAATGTGTCCAAAAAAACGCTCAATAAAGGTTTTAGCATCGGTAAAAAGATAAGGATAAAAGGTTTTTAGCAATGTCTTAAAAGAATAAAGTGAACGCATCTTCGCCCACCACGAAGCGTTAGAATAATAGTAGTCATGAAGCGCAAAAAACTGCTGTTGTATCGTAACAATCAAATCATAAAAAGCTTTATTTTTGGGATGGTAAAACGCTTGATTGATTTGTTCTAAAAAAGCCTCTTTGTCATCATAGCGTTCAATTTTCTTTCCATCAATAAGCACTGTTAGGCTACTAGAGAGCTTTTTAGTTTTAAATGAAACACCGTTGTCTTGAAAAAGCGTATGCAGGTAAGTACCTTTTTGATACCCTGCAAAGGTGGTGGCTCCCGTATTGTAAAAGCCTCTGGCATGTTTAAAGGTTGAAGAACAACCGCCTAGGTAAGGCTCTTTTTCATAAAGCGTGGTTTGGTAATCACGTGAGAGAAACAAAGCACTGCACGCCCCACCGATACCCCCACCAATCACCGCAAAATCATCCATACGACACTGCCTTTTTTTAAAGAAAGTATAAAAAGATAAGCGCGTTGTTGGTAGCTCTTTTTTGTCTATTGGACAAAACAGTATTGATTACGTCCTAATTCTTTGGCTTTATACATCGCAATATCAGCTTTTTGCGAGAGTATTTCTAAGTCTATACCATCTTGAGGATAAAGAGCAATACCTAAAGAAGCTGTGGTATAAAGCAGATGTTTTTCGATAGCATAGGGTTGTGAAATCACATCGAGAATTTTTTGAGCAACATACTCAACACCTTCTTTGTCCGTGTGAGGTAAAAGTATCATAAATTCATCCCCACCCAAACGTGCAATCATATCGCTTTCACGCTTGATGGATTGAAGTCTGAAGGAGAGTTCTATGAGCATTTTATCGCCCACATGGTGCCCTAAGGAGTCGTTGACTTCCTTAAAACGGTCTAAATCAAGGAAAATGAGCGCAAACACACTGTGGTTGCGTTTGGCAAGACCAAGCGTATAAGCAAAATAGTTTTCAAGTTGGATACGATTTGCAAGTCCTGTGAGTGAATCAAAGTTGGCAAGATAGTAGTTGCGCTCTTCTGCTTTTTTACGCTCGGTAATATCGCGTGAGAGAACGATAAATTTGGCTTGTGTGTCTTCACTTTGATGCGGTTTTTTAGCGATGGAGAGTTCAAAGTATGTGGTGCCTTGTTCTAATAAAAGCTCAATCGTTTTACCTTTTGAATACCCTGAAATATTGGCTTCTTGTAACGCCATCAGACACACATTTGCAGCTTCTAATGGCAATAAATCACTGACTTTTTTCCCTAATAATACCTCAGGAGGTGCGGCAAGAAGAGTATGATCAGGAGAGTGGTAGTCATAATACGTTCCATCCAAACCCATCTCAAAAAAGAGATCAGGCAGTGCACTTAAGGTTGTTTCGTATTTGTTTTTGGCTCTTAATAGCTCTTCTTCACGCTCTTTTTTCTCTTTTTCTAATTTTCGTTGGTAACGTAAAATGATATCAGCGACAAGATATGTGACAATCAAAGCGATGAACATAATCACACTAAAGACAATAAAAAGAGAATGACTTAAGTAATTTGCTCTTACATGAGTCGTATCATTAGGTGCGGTAATAATCACTTTCCAACCTAAAGGATGGATAGAAGCGTAGGCGAGACTCCAACGCTTTTCATGGCTATCAAAATTCTTTATCTCTTTATCTTGCGCGATTTGACATGCAAGCGAGCTAATATCTTCGATGATGACATTTTCTTTATCGCTAAGTGTTTTTGCATTATACAGACTGTTAGAAAACTTTTTGTGTGCAAGAATTTTCCTGTTTTTATCCACGATAAACGCATATCCTTCTGCAAACGAAAGTGGTGCAATCAGTTCGCTTAGGTACTCTTCTTCCAAAGGTTCATCATATTTTTGTAGATGCATCTCGATATTTTTAGCAGTATGGCGAGCTGCTCGAAACATCGCTTCGCTAATTTCTGCTTCAATCGCACTGTGGGATTGTGTAAGACTTGTCACATAAAACAATGTGCTTAAGAGTACAATCAAAAGACTAAAAAGTAGTAAGATAACCAAGCGTAAATTGTGCGAGATGAAAACTTTCAGCATTCGGTACACATTTATCCTTTTGTTGTAGTGATATATGGCATACGCATATCAAATCTTGCACCCTTTTGGGTGTTGGTAACACCAATCGTTCCATGAAATTTTTCACTCACCAAATGTTTTACGATAGAAAGACCCAAGCCTCCCACGCTATTGTCGCCTTGTTTGCTTGATACTTCAACCTCAAAAATGGACTCAATTGGTTTTTGTAAAATTCCCCCACAATTGTCTTCAACACTGATAAACACCATCTTGTTTTCTTTTGAAATCGTGATAATGATGTGAGGATTTTCGATGGCTCTTTCACGAATGGTATCCAGTGCATTATCGAGTAAAATAATCATAATATGATAAAAAGAAGACTCATAACTGTACAAGGTGATGGCATGTGGATCGTTTACATGTAAAACAACGTGAGTGTCTTTGACTTT
>CAYTVI010000049.1:0-2123 GCA_964441765.1 uncultured Sulfurospirillum sp. | reverse complement strand
GTTTTCCACTGATGCGAGATATTGCCAATGAGTCTTCCAATAGAGGCAAAACGCATCTGAAAATCAAGCAGTTGCTCTTTTTTTATCTTTTCTTGTTTGATTTTTTTGATGTATTGAGAAATGCCTAGTGCAAAAAAGTACATTTCAAAAAGGCTCGCAACAGAGACGCTGTAAACCGAAAGAGGGTGCATTTCTAAGAGACCAATCGTAATAAGCGTTTGATACAAATGACCGATAAAAACAGCAGTATAACCAATGAAAATATAGAGAAAAACACTGTTTTTAGAGGTGCGTATGATGTATCGTAGGAGTAAAATCCAAATTAAAAAGCTAATCATCCCTAAAAAAAGTGTCATAAACGAAAGAGAACGAAGTAAGGAAGGCTCAAAAAAACTGACAAGAGCAATGACGATTTCAAGGAATAAAAGAGCCAAAATCATGTGCAAAGTACTCCACAAAATGCCTTTGTGATGCGTAATCCTTAAAAATCGTAAAATAACGAGTACGGTAAAGATAGAAAAAAGAACATTGAAAAACAGAGTGAGGACGTTGATGGTATGTCCGTAAACGCCTAAAGAGTGTAAGACACCATTGACAGAAAATTGATAGCCAATGGAGCTAATGACATAAAAGCTAAAAAAGAGTGAGAGTGTTTTATCTTTTGTCGCAAGAAGAATAGGGGTGGCGTAAAAAAAGAGAGCAATATAAATACCGATGAAAATACCCCACCACAAACTCTCCATTAATGTAAATTCGATAAAACTTTTGCGTGAAAAAATCTCCCATTCACCCTCGGTTGAGTCATGAATATTGACAAGCTTTGAGATAATGTGCACCTCTTCTTGAGGAGCTAATTCTAGCAATTCAACGCTATAACGATGGGGAATATTTTTCGTGTCAATAGGATATTTGTCGCCTAGTTTGCGAAGCGTAATTTCATTATCTCGCAAGATATAAAGGTCGATTTCATCCATACTTGCTCTTGGGTTTTTAATCATTAAGGCTTTAACGCTATCGGAGGTGTTTTTAATGGTGCATTTTGTCCATGAAGGATAATCATTCAAGCCTCCAAGGTTGGAAGAGAGCATGGGTTTCCACTGCGCAGAGTCAATGGTCTCTATACTCAAAGAGCTATTTTCATCTGCAACGTACTCCATAAAAGGACTGGCTTTGACGTAGCGAAAATCATCATTTAATGCGATAGCAATCGTTTGCGCATAAAGGTACGAACACATCATAAAAAGGCACGATAAAAACAATCTCATTTGATGGTGTATCCCACTTTTGAGAGATTTTGAATGGAGTTTTTTCCTAGCTTTTTGCGAAGTCTCATGACAAGATTTTGCAGTGCCGCATAAGAAACATCAGAGCCTAAGGCATGAATAAAGGTTTCATAGGTGACGATTTTGCCTTTTTGCTTGAGTAAAAGCTCTAAAATGGTCAGTTCATTTTTGGTCAAAGAAAGAGGCATCCCCTCTTTAATAAGCGTTTTGGACGAAGCGTTATAATAAGTCGTATGGTTGATTACCTTGGACAAAGAGCCCTCAGCTTTAAGCATGGAGACGCATTTGGTCAATGCGTGAATGAGGGTTTGAAAGGAAAAAGGCTTGGTGATATAATCCACTAAATTGAGCCTGCACGCTTCTAAAAGCTCGTGTGTTTCAGTATAGCTTGAGATGATAAAGATAGGCACGTGCTTGTTCTCTTTACGAATCTCTTGCGCAACTTCTAAGCCACCCACTTCACCCATACGGATGTCAAGCATGATGATATTAGGATGCATCTGTTTATAAAGGCTTAACGCTTCACTTCCTTGTGTTGCTGTGTAGACGCGTTTAAAAAGCATTTCCAAGGTTCGTTTGGTGGCATTTCTAAACAGTTCGTCATCATCAGCAAAGAGTATGGTTAGTTCTTTTAACTCATCAAGTTCGTTCATCAGTCTTCCTACAGCATCTTTTCATAAACCATATTAGTCAAAAAAAATCACAAAATATTCGCAATTTATAGGCATCACTATTTTGTGATATTTGATTTCATATTTTTAAGCGCAGAAGTGTAGCGTATGATACGAAAAGAAGTGTGACAAATAATCTATTAACTTTAGAATGGTGGGGAAAATTAAG
>CAYTVI010000048.1:0-14914 GCA_964441765.1 uncultured Sulfurospirillum sp. | reverse complement strand
CGAATACTGCCAAATAAAATTTTACAAATCCACGAAAGGGTATTGGCATCGCGTAAGCCTCCCACACCTTCTTTGATATTGGGTTCCATATTGAGAGGGTGTTTTTCACGTCGTTCTTGATGGGCTTGCAAAATTTGGGTGATGACGTTTTTCTTTTCCCACTTTTGGATTTTTAAAAGTTCGCGCTCGGTTTCCATCCACAACAGTTTTGAGCCACATAAGAAGCGGGATTCTAGCATCGCAGTTTTGATGGTCAAGTCTTGATTGCTCGCATCACACAGTTCTTCAACGCGGTGTGTTCGGTGTCCTAGCTTTATTCCTGCATCCCACGCTAAATAGAGCATCGCTTGAATGAGCGGTTCAATGTTGTACCCAGGGACTGCTTTATACACCACCATTAAGTCGATATCGGAGTAAACACACAGCTCTTCACGACCATAACTGCCCATGCCCACAAGAGCGATAGGAATGGCGTTGGCAAAAGGCATATAGTTGCCAAAGTGTTTACGAAGAGTGTATTTGTAAATGATAGTGATGAATTGGTCGATGCGTTTGGTGTGTTTGACTAAGAAGTCCTTGCCTTGGTTTTCCACAAAAATTTCATTGAGCGAAGAGAGATAGTGTTTGATGTGCTCTTTAATGAGCTTGGATATCTCAAAATCGTTGGCATTTTTATCGATTAAATCTTCGATGAGTTCTTCTAAATCAACCATTATTTCCCCCAAAAGCTTTATGCTATAATACCCAAAAACAGCTTGCTGTAGTTTACATGTAAAGGATAAAAATGATGCAAAAACCGTATTTAAGAGCATTTCCTGACGACAAAGGCTATTTTGGAAAATTTGGGGGAGCGTTCTTGCCTCCTGTGTTGGTGGAACAGTTTGCCAAAATTGAGCAAGCCTATCTAACGATTGGTAATTCACACAATTTTATCCGTGAACTGCGTGATATCCGAAAACACTATCAAGGAAGACCCACCCCAGTGTATTATGCAAAGCGTTTGAGTGAGTATGTGGGCGGAGCGCGTATTTACTTGAAGCGTGAAGATTTGAACCACACAGGAGCGCATAAGCTTAACCACTGTATGGGTGAAGCGCTTTTAGCCAAATATCTGGGCAAGAAAAAGTTGATTGCTGAAACAGGAGCGGGACAGCACGGTGTGGCATTGGCAACGGCTGCGGCGTATTTTGGGCTAGAGTGTGAAATTCATATGGGTGAAGTGGATATTGCCAAAGAGCATCCTAATGTGGTGAGAATGCGTGTTTTAGGAGCCAAAGTTGTCCCTGTAAGTTTTGGTGCAAGAACACTTAAAGAAGCGGTTGATTCGGCATTTGAAGCCTATTTGAAAGATCCAGAAAATTCTATCTATTGCATCGGCTCTGTGGTTGGCCCTCATCCGTTTCCTAAGATGGTGAGAGATTTTCAAAGTGTTGTGGGTATTGAAGCTAGGGAGCAGTTTTTAGAGATGACAGGGAATTTACCTGATAATCTCGTGGCATGTGTCGGTGGTGGAAGCAATGCGATGGGGCTTTTTTCAGCCTTTATCGAAGACCCGTGTGAGCTTTATGGCGTTGAGCCAGGAGGAACGGGTACAAAACTTGGAGAACATGCAGCAAGTTTAACCTATGGAAGCGAGGGCATTTTGCATGGATTTAATTCTATCATGCTTAAAAACGAAGCGGGTGAACCAGCGGCGGTGCATTCTATCGCCAGTGGTCTAGACTACCCATCTGTTGGACCAGAACACGCATACCTTAACTCCATCAAACGCACAAAAGTAGGCGTGGCAAATGACAAAGAGACCATTCAAGCCTTTTACGATTTAAGCCATTATGAGGGCATTATCCCTGCACTTGAGAGTGCCCATGCGGTTGCGTTTGCGATGAAATTAGCCAAAGAAAAACCGTATGAGTCTATTTTAGTGAACTTAAGCGGAAGAGGCGATAAAGATATTGATTTCGTGGTAGAAAATTATAAGCCAGAGGATTATTTATAAATGGTAAAAGGGAGGTTTAAAAGTAAACCTCCCTTTTACATGTAAAGCTTAATAACTCATCGAACCTGCGTTTAAAAGACCAATGGCAATGGAGATAAATGCCATTAAAATCCCCACTGAAATATCGCCATCGTTCATATGCTTTTCCACAGAAAATTTCCCACCTAAGCGCGTCATAATCAATGCAAAAAGAAGTTGAATACTCATTGCGACAATCGCCCATATGACGAAATCACCGTAAGAGATAGAATTAACCAGTGCGCTGTAAAGAGGAATACAAAGCCCTACAATCGCCCCTCCAAATCCAAGTGCAGAAGCCGTGTTATTTTGGGTAAAAATCATCTCATAATCATCATAAGGTGTGACTTTGGCATATAAAAAGAGAAATAGGACAAGAACGACTAAAGCCGTCACAAAGAAGAGAACAAACGAGAAGAATGCGCTGATAAACATGGTATAGCCTTTTTGCGAATTATAGCTAAGAAAGTTTAAGATGAGAAGTTTTAATTTTAACCTCCATTTATAGTTAAAGTTGCTAAAATCCATTTTTAATTTCACTTTATGAAAGTAGCGAATGACTCTTATTGAAAAGTTAGAGAATAATGAACGCTTAAGTTACGAAGATGGTGTCGCTTTATACGAGCTTGACCTTTTCACGCTTGGGCATTATGCCAACATGCGGCGTCGTGCAAGGCATGGCAACAAGGCTTTTTTCAACATAAATCGTCATATTAACCCCACCAATATCTGCAAAGATATCTGCAAATTTTGTGCATTTTCTGCCAACCGCAAAAACCCAAATCCTTACACCATGAGCCATGAAGAGATTTTGAGTATCTTGGATGATTCTGTTACAAACAGAGGCATTACCGAAGTACACATCGTCTCTGCACACAATCCTGATACCGGATTGGAGTGGTATTTGGAGATTTTTTCCAAAGTCAAAGCGCGTTTTCCACATTTACATGTAAAAGCATTGACGGCTGCGGAAATTCACTTTTTGAGTGAGCAGTATGGGCTTAGTGTGGACGCAGTTATTGAGAAAATGCTGGAATACGGTGTTGATTCTATGCCAGGTGGCGGTGCTGAGATTTTTGATGAAGAGGTGCGCGCTTATGTCTGTAAGGGTAAAGTCACTTCTCAAGAGTGGCTTGATATCCACCAAAAGTGGCATGAAAAAGGTAAACAGTCCAATGCCACGATGCTCTTTGGACACGTTGAAACGCGTGAACACCGCATCGACCATATGCTTCGACTGCGCACATTGCAAGATAAAACGGGTGGTTTTAACGCGTTTATTCCACTAGTGTATCAACGTGAAAATAACTATTTACATGTAAAAGATTTTCTAAGCTCCACAGAGATTTTAAAAACCTATGCGATTAGCCGTTTGATGTTAGATAATATTGCACATATTAAAGCCTATTGGGCGACTTCGACGATTAATCTAGCGTTGGTGGCTTTGGAGTATGGTGCAGATGATTTAGATGGCACCATTGAAGCAGAAGCGATACAATCTGCCGCTGGGGCACAAAGTGCTAAAGGTTTAAAACTCGAAACATTTATCGAATTGATTGAGACAAGTCGTTTTACGCCGGTAGAACGAGATAGTTTGTATAATGAAATTAAAACATATTAGAAGGAGTTAAGGTGGGATTTTTCAAACTTGAAAAACACGGCACTAACGTGAAGACAGAAATAACCGCAGGGTTTACAACGTTTTTGACGATGATGTACATCGTGCCTGTGAATGCGATTATTATGAGTAAGACAGGTATGCCTATGGAGGCATTGATTACCGCAACGGCGTTGATTACGATTTTTTCGACTGTGTTAAATGGTCTTTGGGCAAACACTCCGATTGCGATGAGTGTCGGGATGGGTCTTAATGCGTACTTTACGTTTGGGCTTGTTTTAGGCATGAAAATACCATGGCAAACAGCACTTGGTGTTGTGTTTATCTCTGGTGTTCTTTTCTTGATTCTCTCGTTTACGAAGTTCCGTGTTTGGATTATGGAGAGTGTGCCTGCGGATTTAAGAAGAGCGATTAGTGCAGGTATTGGTGCGTTTATTGCATTTATTGGTTTGAAAAGTATGGGAATGGTTGTTGCCAATCCTGCGGTTTTAGTGGGTGTAGGCAATTTTAAGAACCCAAATGTTCTTTTAGGTGTACTTGGGTTGATTTTGGTATTGGCATTTTATTCATGGCGTATTAAGGGAGCGTTTATTTTAGCGGTCTTTTTGACCTCTATTATCGCTTGGGTCAGCGGTATCGCTCCGTATCCTACGGAATTTATCTCTCTTCCTGCTTCTATCTCGCCGATTGTTTTTGAATTAGATATTGCTTCGGCGATGACATTTTCTTTGTTACCAGTGATTGTTACGTTTTTGATTACCGATTTGTTTGATTCACTTGGCACGCTTGCAGGAGTAGGATACCGTGCAGGATTGTTTAAAGATGATGGTAAAGAGCTTCAAAAAACGTTAGAAGTGGACGCTGTTGCTACGGTAGGTGGTTCTCTTTTAGGTCTTTCTACCACAACCAGTTTTATTGAAAGTGCGAGTGGGGTTGAAGAAGGTGGTCGTACAGGACTTACAGCGGTTGCTACGGGGCTTTTCTTTGTCTTAACACTTTTTATGATGCCACTGTTTAAAGCGATTCCTGAAAATGCGATTTACCCTGTTCTAGTGATGGTTGGGGTTTTGATGTTTGGTGAACTTTCAAACGTCAACTTTAAAGACACAGCAACAGCTGTTTCAACCTTTTTGATTGTCTTAATGATGCCTTTAACGTTTTCTATCACAAATGGTTTGGCATTTGGTTTGATTTCGTATTTGCTGATTAAAGTGATTAAAAAAGAGTACGAAGAGATCAATATTGGTATTATTTTTCTAACACTGGTGAGTCTCATCGTGTTTATCGTTCAATAAAGGAAGCCCATTGCGTTATTACAGTTATGATGAATTTAAAGTAGATGTCAATAAATTAGCCAAAGAGATAAAGCCTTATAAGCCTGATGTCATTTTAGCCGTAGCAAGAGGGGGAATGACCTTAGGGCATTTCCTCTCTGAAGCACTAGAGATGAGAGATTTGTATTCGATTAATTCGATTCATTATGAAGAGACGCGTAAGCTTGATACGATTAATATTTTTAATATCCCAGACTTAAGTCGTGCTAAACGTGTGGTTTTAGTGGATGATATTATCGATAGTGGTGAAACGATGATAGAAATTAAGCGCGTATTGGGCGAAAAATACCCCGAAGCAGAGCTGAAAGTCGCGGCTGTTTTTTACAAAGAAAAAGCATTGCTTAGACCTGATTTTGCTGCACGCGAAGCGACGGAATGGATAGAGTTTTTCTGGGACTTCCAGATTGACAAATACAAATAATACAAAGGGAGATTTTTCTCCCTTTGCCTTTTTAAAACGTTATCAACTTTTTATTATCTACACGTGTACCGTTTTGACCTTGTGCACGCTTTACGCCGTTCAGCCCATCCAACCACTGTTTGAAAAAGAGTTTGAGCTTTCCCGTTTTGAAGCGGTTATTTTTACCACGGCAATTATGCTTCCTTTGGGATTTGCACCTATTTTTTATGGCTATATCTTGGAGACGTTTTCATCCAAGCGTTTCTTGAAAAATGCCGTCCTCCTTTTAGGACTTTTAGAACTGTTATTTGCTTATACGGATACTTACTTTTTTTTACTCTCCATCCGTGGACTTCAAGGACTTCTAATTCCTGCCGTACTGACTTCTTTAATGAGTTATATCTCTTTTATTACCCCTAAAGATAAAGTGCAACAAGCGATTGGGTATTATATAGGTGCTACGATTTTTGGAGGATTTATCGGAAGATTGCTTTCAGGATTTTTGAGTGATTTGTTTGGTTGGAGGCTTTTTTTTGTTCTTCTTGGCATCGCATTGATTGTGATGTTTTTTTGTTTAGAGTATCTAAGCGAAGAGGTGAAGGTTGATTTTGTGAAACCAAAATTCTCTCAAATTATGGATATTTTAAAGAACAAAACCTTTTTTAATATTTATATGATGATGTTTTTTATCTTCTTTGTTTTCCAAGCCTTACTCAATTTCCTCCCTTTTCAACTTAAAACGTTTAGCACGCAAATGGGATTTGGTAAGGTAGGATTGATGTATGCAGGATACATCATAGGATTTATCATCTCTGTTCGTATTTTATGGTTGATACGCTTTTTTAAAAGTGAAACAAGGACTATTATTATCGGTATTGTGACCTATGCACTTGGTTTACAAATTTTTCATGTGAGCAATTACATGGTCATGTTTGGAGGTATGTTTGTTTTTTGTGCAGGCTTTTTTATTATTCACTCCGTCTCTTCAGGGCTTATCAGTAAATTAGCGCATGAGAAACGTGCTATCTCAAATGGACTCTATCTCTCTTTTTACTATGCGGGGGGAACATTTGGAACATTTGCACCAGGCGTTTTCTTTGAGTATTTAGGATGGAATGCCTTCGTCTTGCTTCTCTCTTTTGTTGTTTTTTCTACACTCTTTTTTGCTTTTAAAGTCAATAAAAACTAAATTTTAAGCATAATTTTTTGAAAATAGTTACAAAGTGTAACGATACACTTTATACACAAAATGCCCATAATAGCATTAAAACATCAAATGTCTTTTATCTTGTGAACAATCTGTTAACGTGATACGATACTTCAAAATTTGAGATTAAAAGGAGTTTTGTATGGGCGTATCGTTACGATTAGTAACAAGTTTGGTAGCAGTTTTGGCACTAGGAAGTGTTTTGAATGCGTTTGAAGTGAGTAAGCCCGTTTGTTTGGCTCCCGCAAAACCAGGTGGTGGCTTTGACCTCTCGTGTCGTTTAGTATCTAATTCTTTGGGGGCTACGAAAATCATTGATAAACCAATGATTGTTAACTTTATGCCAGGCGGCGTGGGTGCGGTTGCTTATAACCATGTCATTGGTCAGCGCTCAAACGATGCTGAGATGATAGTCGCTGCGAGTACAGGGTCAGCGCTTAACATCGCTCAGGGAAAATTTGGTGCAAACTATACGGTTGATTCGGTGAAATGGTTAGCTGCTTTGGGAGCAGATTATGGTGCAATTATCGTTAAAGCTGATGCAAAGTGGAATACGTTAGCAGAGCTTGTAGCCGATTTGAAAGCCAATCCAAAAGGCTTTGCTTTAGGCTCTGGTGGTTCTATCGGAAGCCAAGATTGGATGAAAGCGGCAATTATTGCAAAATTAGCAGGGATTAATCCCAAAGATATGAAATACGTCGCTTTTGAAGGCGGTGGAGAAGCGTTAACTGCTCTTTTAGGCAATCACATTCAAGTTTATCCTGGTGATATTGCAGAATTTTCAGGGCAACTTTCATCGGGTAAATATAAAGTGCTCGCCATTCTCTCTGATGAACGACTTCCTGGACAAATGGCAAATATTCCAACCGCTAAAGAGCAAGGATTCGATGCAGTTTGGACGATTTGGAGAGGTTTTTATATGGGACCAAATGTTACGGATGAGCAGTACAACTACTGGGTAGAAAAAATCCAAAAATTGGTTAAAACACCTGAATTTGAAAAAGAAAGAGAGCTAAGAGGTCTTTATCCGTTTACCATCATCGGTAAAGATTATCACAAGTTCATGCAAGAAGAAGAGAAAAAATTTAAAGCGCTTGCCCAAGAAGCAGGACTGACCAAATGATCGATAGAGCTTTTGGAGTCTTTCTCCTGTGTTTAGGACTTTACATGGTGTACGGAGGAATCTCTTTAGAGGTTCCTTTTTCGTATGACCCACTGGGTCCCTCTGCTTTTCCTATAGGGATTGGAGCTCTTTTGGCAGTGCTTTCCTTGTTTGTGATTGCAAAGCCTAAAAAAACAGACTTTCCAGACCTGAATACCAACCTTAAGACCATTTTGATTGTCGTCTTATTGTTCCTTTATCAGCTTTCTTTTGATTATCTAGGTTTTTTATTAGCAACAGCATTATTGGTCTTTTGTATTTCACGTATTTTCAAAGGAACGACATCTCAAGCACTCGCTTCTGGTGTTGGTGTCAGTGTGGTTGTTTATGGAATTTTTAGTTTTCTCCTTGAAGTTCCTTTACCGATGGGTGTTATCTTTTCAACGTTATTAGGAGCCTAAGATGATGGAAGTTTTAACATCTTTGATGAGTGGTTTTGCGGTCGCAACCACACCTTTACATCTTTTTTTAATTGTACTAGGGTGTTTACTAGGAACACTTTTTGGTGCACTCCCAGGACTTGGGCCTATTAATGGCGTGGCTATTTTATTGCCTATTTGTTACACCTTAGGACTTCCCGTTGAGTCTTCGCTGATTATGCTGGCAGGGATTTATTATGGGGCTGAATTTGGAGGAAGGATTTCAAGTATTCTGCTCAATGTACCAGGAGATGCGGGAGCAGTGTTTACGTGTTTAGATGGGTATCCGATGGCACAAAAAGGACTAGCAGGTCCTGCTCTTGCGCTCTCAGGTGTGGCTTCATTTATTGGGGGAACGATTGCTATTGTAGGGCTTACTTTTTTTGCTCCAATGTTAGCAAGTGTTGCCATTTATTTTGGACCGTCTGAATATTTTGTTTTAATGATTTTTGCATTTGCTACGATTTCTGCACTGATGGGCTCAAATCCAGCCAAAAGTTTAATCGGTGTTGCGGTAGGACTTGCGGTAGGTGTTGTGGGTGTTGATTCAACAACAGGAGTGCTTCGTTTTACGTTTGGTGAAGCAGAATTGTTTGATGGTTTTGAATTTTTAATTGTTATCGTTGGATTTTTTGCAGTGAGTGAAATCATGCTGATGTTGGAACATCATAGCAGTGCAGATTTTGAAATGCCAAAAATCACACGGGTGTACGTAACAGTTAAAGAGCTTTTATACTGTAAGTGGACAATGGTTCGATCTTCCATTATTGGTTTTATTGTGGGTGTACTTCCTGGAACGGGAGCCTCGATAGCAAGTGCTGTTTCATACACGATTGCGCAGAAGATTTCTGACAAAGAAGGAACGTTTGGAAAAGGGGATATGAGAGGACTTGCTGCACCTGAATCTGCTAACAATGCCTGTGCAGGTGGAGCGCTTATTCCGATGCTCACCCTTGGCGTGCCTGGAAGTGGAACCACGGCAGTTCTTTTGGGCGCTTTGATGCTGTATAACATCAATCCAGGTCCCATGCTTTTTGTGGAACAACCGCTCTTGGTTTGGGGACTCATCGCTTCAATGTATATTGGAAATGTGGCGCTTTTGGTGATTAACTTCCCAATGGTTCGAGTCTTTACGAAGATTCTTCAAGTGCCATACTGGCTTTTAGTTCCCTCCGTTATCGTACTCGCCTTTGTAGGGGTTTATTCGGTCAATATGAGTACATTTGCCTTATTGCTCTCCATCATTTTAGGCGTTTTGGGATATTTTTTACGAAAGCTACATTACCCTATGGCTCCGGTGATTTTAGGATTTGTATTGGGTAGAATTATGGAAGACAATTTAAGGCGTGCATTTGCGATGAGTGGGGGAGAGGTTAATATTTTCTTCCAAGGAACCATTAATTGGATATTGTGGGGATTGACACTGTTTATTTTGTTTGTGCCGATGATTTCCAAAATGGTTGCTAAACGTTACGCTTTAGCTAAAAAATAAAAGCACTAAAGGTGCGTGGGCATTGCACCGAGCAAAGCTCAGCGTTAGCGTAGTCTTTGGAGCTTTGCTTTAGAGGCGTGTTAAGAGTTTAAAATAGTCTTTTTACTCTGTCGTCTTGAGTCGATATTTTCGCTCAGGACGACCTACCGAGCCATACAACGAATCCACTTGAACTTTACTGTCTGAGACTAAATACTCCAAATACCTTCGTGCGGTTGTTCGATTGATTCCTAAACGCTCTGCTATTTCACTGGCTGAAAAATAGTTGTCATGGTGATGCAAAACGGATAAAATTTTCTCTAAAGTAATACTATCTACGCCTTTAGGTAAGCCTACATGTAAAGGTTTGCTTGTTTGGACGGTTTTGTTTAAAAACGCATCGACTTTACTTTGAGAGAGCTCTTCTTGGGTAAAAACATTTTCTTTGTATGCGCGGTATTTTTCTAGCGAAGCAGAAAAACGGTAAAACATGATAGGCTTAATCAAATAATCAAAAACACCATAGCGCAATGATTTTTCTAAAGAAGCCATCTCTTTAGCAGCGGTGATTAAAATGACATCCGTTGTTAAATTGTTTTGTCGCATCCATCCTAAAAAATCAATCCCATTGCCATCGGGAAAATAGACATCTAAAAGAAGTAAATCAGGTGCCATAAGTGTGATGTACTCTTGTAACTGAGCTATAGTATTGGCAATAGAAACAACCTCAAATCCAGAAATTTTTTGAACCATATTTTGATGTAAAAGAGCAATGCGTGGGTCATCTTCGGCAATGAGCACTTTAAGCATGAGGGAGACCTTTTGGAATATGAATGGTAATAATAGTACCATAATTTCCTTTGCCAATGGATACAAAGCCACCTAATTGTTCTAAAGTACTTTTGACAAAAAAGAGCCCATACCCACTGTGCAATTCTCCTTTGGTGGAAAAACCTTTTTCAAAAATCTTTTCCTTCAGTGCCTCATCGATACCCCCACCAGAATCTTCGATTTCAAAAATGATGTCATTGCCAAGATCAGTTGCAAAGAGTGTTACCTCTTTGTTCTGCGAATTTATTGAAGCATCAATTGCATTGTTGATGATGTTGCCCAAAATAGTGAGAAAATGTTTAGAGATGGAGGGCGCAATCGGTTCTTGGATGGAACTGTTTTCGTCTAGGAGAATTTTAACTCCTTTATCAAACGCAAAGTAATACTTGCCGATAAAAATAGAGGCAATGATAGGGTCATGAATGAGATGTTGAAACTGTTCAATGATTTTTTCATCAGGAAGATGGTCTTCACAAATGAGGGCTATGGCTTTGTCGTATTCTCCAATTTGGATGTGCCCTGAGATAAGATGCAAAAGATTTGAAAATTCATGTTTTTTCTCACGTAACCGCTCAGAGTATTGTTTAACACGTGTCAGTTCCCACACAATCGCATCAATCTCCTCTTTTTTACGACAACTTGCCACCATGCCAATGGTAATATTATCTTGAATAATGGGCGAGAGATTGCAAATATAATCCACCCCTTCAATCTCAATCGAGGCATCTTTCATCTCTTTACATGTAATTAAAAATGTATGTAGTTCTGTAGGTGGTGTTTTGCTCTGTGCGTCAATATTGAAGTATGTTTTAGCCACTTGATTACAAACACGAATGACCCCTTCTTTATTGGTCGCGATGATAGCTTCTTTGACAGAGTTTAAAATCGCCTCTTTTTCTAAAAATAGGCGGCTAATTTCTTTAGGTTCATACCCCAATAAAGAGCTTTTGATTTTGCGTGAGAGTAAAAATGCCATCAAAATAGTGATGGCTAGTGCTATGTAGAGGTAGCTGAGAAACTGAGTGTGATATTGTTCTGTGATTTGCCTGACTTTTTTTTCTAAATATCCAACGGAGACAATTCCAATAATCTCACCATTGAGGTTAAAAATAGGCGACTTCCCTCTGATGGAAGGACCAAGCGTTCCTACAGATTTTGAAATATAATAAAGCCCAAATTGAAGCGCTTTATCGTTGTCTTCTCCCACCATTTTTTCTCCAATACGCTCTTCTATGGGATGGGTTAGACGCATGGAGTTTGTATCGCCAATCACGATAAATTGTGCATCAATATTGCGTTGAATGTGCAAAATACTCTCTTGTAATTTTCCTTGAGGGTCTTTTGTCTCAACCAGTTCAATCACTTCTGGCATCATTGAGATGGTTTTTGAAATAGCAAGAGCACGTTCGCCTATTTGCTCTTCCATAATCTCTTTGAAAATAGTACTTAAAAAAAGGCTGAAGGTAATTAATGTGGCAATCACTAACATGGTTGAAAAAAGAAGAAGTTTAGGAAGCAATCCCTCTTTTAAAAAAGAAAATTTACCAAGCACAGAAGTCATAAGAAGCTTCCTTGAAATGAGATAAAATGTGAAAAATTCACTCAAATAGAGCTATTGTTTAGAGCGATTTTATCTTACATTTTCTTAATTCTTGTGAGGGAATACCTTTCTAAAGCTTAACTTTTTTTGAATGACTTCTTTGTGCGCTGGGTGTAAAAGTTACGCTTAATCGACAGAAAGAACTTTATGCACAAAATAGCCATAAATACGCTATTTTGAGCTATTTTTTATTATATGGAATTAATGAAGAAAAAGGTAAAATCACACAACTTTATACCCCAAAATGGATGGATGTGAGATGCAATGGCTTAAAAGATTTTTACCCATCATGACTTCTCTTTTCATCGCCTTATGCGGGGTGATGATTTTGAAATTTTTTCATGCTCCTATGCCATGGCTTTTAGGTTCTATTTTAGCGATTATCATCGCAGGGCGTTTTTCTTTTTTTACATTAGCTTCACCTAAGCGTTTTTCAGCGCCATCTCGTGCGATTTTGGGCATTACTATCGGAAGTGCGTTTAAACCCGAAATTTTGCACTACTTACTTGATTTTCTCTCTAGCCTTTTATTGATTTTTCCGTTTGTCCTAATCATAACAGTGTGTGGGATGTGGTACTACACCAAAGTTTTAAAATTTGACACCTATACAGCTTATTTTTCTGCGATGCCAGGAGGACTTTTAGAGATGACCTCTTTAGCGGAAGCTTTTAATCTTGATTTGTACAAAGTTATCATCACACAAGCCTCTCGGCTACTCTTTATGATGTTGCTTTTTCCTTTTTTGATAGAGCATATTGGGCATATTTCTTTAGATGGAAGAGGAGGCATTACACAGCCACTTGTGCAGACCAATGTATGGGATATGCTTTGGATTTTTGTACTGGCAATGGTAGGATGGAAGATAGCCACACGGTTCAAAATTTCAGGGGGAACGCTGATTGTTCCTATGCTCATAGGCGTTGTGACGTATGGTGCTGGGCTGATTCACTCACGACCACCTACTGAAGTCCTCAATGTCATACAGCTTATTCTTGGAACAACGGTTGGATTTGCTTTTGTAGGTATTACATGTAAAGAGATGTTTCGTGTTTTTGGGCAAACATTAGGGTATTTTCTTATTTTAACGGTGGTGTGTGTGCTCTTTGTCAGCGTGGTTTCTTGGATGACGGATTTTTCATTACTCTCCATTTTACTCGCATTTGCTCCTGGTGGGCAAGCGGAGATGAATCTTATTGCTATTGTGGTGGGTGCAAATTTACCGTATGTGGCATTGCATCATATTGTACGACTTTTTTTGGTTATCGGTATCTCTCCGATTTTGATTCGTTTTGTGAAGAAAGTGTAACATGGTTTTTTCTCATGTAATGCCTAGCAGTACGATTCGCTTACAAAAGATTAAAGATTTTTTAGAGCGGATGGCGCTTGATTATTCTTCAGATGTGGAACTGTTTGTGATTGCTGAGGAAAACAGTGAAATCGTTGCATGTGGAGGCATTGCAGGAAGAGTGCTTAAAAATATTGCGATTGATGATTCTTTTAGGGGAGAAGGCGTAGCACTTTCTTTGATGAGTGAGTTGCTTAAAGTTGCGTATGAGCAGGGAAGAGATGAACTTTTTTTATTTACCAAACCTCTTTATGAAGAGATTTTTGAATCGTGTGGCTTTAAAGTAATCGAATATGCAAGCAATAAAGTTGTTTTGATGGAAAATCGCTATAACATTGAGCACTATAAAAAACGGTTACGAAAGCTTAGGCACAGTGGAGAGATTGTTGGAAGTGTTGTGATGAACTGCAATCCTTTTACCTTAGGGCATCGCTATTTGGTTGAACGTGCGTGTGAGCGTTCTTCGTGGGTGCATCTGTTTGTGGTGAAAGAAGATGCTTCTTATTTTCCTTTCAAGGAGCGGTATCGGCTCATTTGTGAAGGATTGGCGCATCTTCAAAATCTTACGATTCATGAGGGGTCGGATTATATTATCTCTAAAGCGACATTTCCGACTTATTTTATTAAAGATAAGGGGCAAGTTGATGCTTTATTCACGGAGCTTGATTTGAATATTTTTCGCAATCATATCGCGCCAGAGCTTGGCATCACGCATCGTTTTGTGGGTAAAGAACCTTTGTGTGTGGTGACCAATGAATATAATCAGCAGATGAAAAAAATACTTTCACGTCCTAGCACTTCACCTGCCATTGAAGTGGTAGAACTTGAGCGTATTGAGTATAAGAGCGAGCCTATTTCGGCTTCAAGAGTGAGAAAGTTGATGCAAGAGGGCAAGATGGAAGAGATACGCCATTTAGTTCCTTCATCTACGTATGCATTGATAGAAAAAATGTTATTGACACACGAGGATAAGAGATGAATAAAAAAGTAGAACCAGCACATGCTGGAACACTAGAATCGAGTGATCTTTTTGTCAGGGTTATTCCTTTTGAGTGTGAGGGAATTGAGATAGAACTTGAAAGCACGGTGTATGAAATCTACGCCGATGCGATTAAAGCGACGATTGAGCAAAGTGCAATGGCGCTTAACGCAAAAGGAATCAAGCTTATCGTGCAAGATAAAGGTGCACTTGATTATGTGATAAAAGCACGTGTTCAAGCGGCTATTTTACGCGCTTATGGCATTAATGAGCCTGATTGGAGTGTGCTATGATGAAGCAAAAATTACGAAGAAGTATGCTCTTTGTTCCAGGTTCTAACACGGGCATGGTCTGTAACGCCTTCATTTATAAGCCAGATACTGTGATGTTTGACTTGGAAGACTCTGTTGCTTTGGCTGAAAAAGATACAGCTCGCATGATGGTCTTTCATGCCCTGCAACACTTTACCTACAAAAATATCGAAACGGCTGTCCGTGTCAATCCACTTGATACCCCTTTTGGCTTGCTTGACCT
>CAYTVI010000047.1:3687-15080 GCA_964441765.1 uncultured Sulfurospirillum sp. | reverse complement strand
GTTTTGCCTCACACACAACCGCTTCATAATCTTTAATTTCGGTGATGCCTTTTTCACCGCATACACGACACTTAGGGTTTTTCTTAAAGTTTACGTTTCTAAAGTTCATCGTTTTTGCATCAAAGGTTAAAAGCCTGTTGTAGAGTGGCTCACCTACACCCACGATGTATTTAAGCGCTTCTGCGGCTTGAATGGTTCCAAGCATACCTGCAACAGCACCTAAAATGCCCGCACTGGAACACGTTGGAATGGCATTCGCAGGTGGTGGGCTATCAAACACACACGCATAACATGCGCTCTCTTTGGGTTTAATGGTCATCGTCTGTCCGCCAAAACGCAAAATACCTCCGTGTGAATAAGGAACGTTTGCTAAAACACACGCATCGTTGATCAAGAACTTTGATGAGAAATTATCCGTTCCATCGATGACAAAGTCATATCCTTTGACAATCTCTAAGATATTTGACGCATCTAAAAATTTTTGATAGACCGTGACTTTCACATTTGGGTTAATCGCTTCCATTTTTGCTTTGGCAGAAAGTACCTTTGGGACATTCACATCGGCTGTGGTGTGAATCACTTGGCGTTGTAAATTACTCAAATCCACCACGTCACCATCGACGATGCCAATTTCTCCCACACCTGCAGCTGCAAGATAAAGTGCCACAGGAGAGCCTAAGCCTCCCGCACCAATCACTAAAACTTTAGCGTTTGCAATTTTTTCTTGTCCCTCAATGCCTACATCTTGTAAGATAATATGGCGTGAATAACGCTCTAACTCTTCATCACTAAAATCTCTCACGCACCACCTCCCATGAAGTATAAAAAGTTGATTTCATCGCCATCTTTCAGCACAACACTTTTATGTTCCTCTTGTCTTACAAATTCATCATTGAGTTGTACAGAGACCATATCGGGTTGCTCAACATTTTCAATCATCAGTAACTCTGGTAAGCTAACGCCATCTTTGATCTCTTTTGCATCGCCGTTAATTATAAGTTTCATTCTCTTCCTTTATTGTTAAGTTAATCAGTTAAATTGATGTGGAAAATATTTACGAAGAAGTTCAAACAACTCTTCTTCAAAGTTGGCATTTTCACCCACTTTATCCACTAAAAAGCTCGTAGCACTGTGCGTCTTTGTGCGACGGTTGGTGTATTGCTCTAACACATCGGTGATAATACCACCCCCTGCAATATCGTATTCATCGACAATCACAAAGCGACCAAGTTTTTGATTTTCACTAAAAAGCTCCATCGCCAAAAGGTCATGGATACGAAAAACCACACATGCCGCTTCATGACGACCCACACTTGGCTCATCGGCTCTGTCTAAGGTATCACCATCAATGACGCGCTTAATCTCTTCAAGATAGATAGTACTTTGGGCTGAGCCTATCTTAATTTTGTAGGGCTTATCAAGTTCCAAAGGTTTTGCGCCTAACCAAAAGAGATTAGCTTCAAAGCGGTTACTGACCTTTGGAGCACTTTGATCAGCTCGTGCTACCACTTCACCGTTTCGTACATAAATTTGTGTTTGAAGTGTAAAACCAACCGCTTCGCTTTCTTTAACACTGGTTTTAACTTCAGTGTTAAAACTCTCGATGCTTGCAACTTTCGAGCGTTTCAAAGAAGGGTAAAACACCACTTCATCACCCACATTTAGCTCACCACTGGTTACGGTTCCCGCATAAATACGACGGTCATCGTTGTCACGGGTAAATTTATAGACATCTTGCAATGGCATTCTAAAATCATCGTTCTCTTTTTCTTCCACACTGGTAAAACTATCCAAGATTTCTAAAACCGTTGGTCCTTTGTACCAAGGTGTTGAAGCGGAATGTTCTATCAAATTGACACCTTCACGTGCACTGATAGGGATGAAAATATCACTTTTTACACCAAGGGTGGCTAAGTATTCGCTGTACTCCATTTTGAGCTTATTAAATGCGATTTCATTGAAACCGACTAAGTCCATTTTGTTAACGACGATGGCGACTTGTTTGATACCCAACAAAGAGAGCAACATACCGTGACGTTTTGAGTTTTCCGCTACACCCTCTTTGGCATCGATAAGCAAAAGTGCCGCTTCTGCACGAGAAGCTCCACTAATCATATTTTTCAAAAATTCGATGTGACCAGGGGCGTCAATGATGATGTACTCTCTTTTTTTACTTTGAAAAAAGACACGCGCACTGTCAATGGTAATGCCTTGTTTTTGCTCATCGGCTAATGCGTCAAGCAAGAAGGCATACTCAAAGGGGCGTGCATTATTTTCACACATCTTTTTTACACTCTCTAATTTTCCTTGTGGTAATGAGTCGGTATCGGCAAGCAAGCGCCCAATGAGCGTACTTTTACCGTGGTCGACGTGTCCTGTGATGACAATATTTAAACGTTGCATTACATATATCCTTCTTTTCTTAATGCTTCAAGTGTTCCGCCACCGTCTTTATCTTGAGCTCTTCCTGAGCGCTCTGCGATGTCTTTAAACTTACCGCTGGTTAATTCTTCAATAATCTCTTGTGTGTTACGCGCTTCAGAATCAACTGGAGCGGTACACGGGAAACACCCTAAAGAGCGGTAGCGTTTGCCATTACCTTTGTTAAAATACAAATCAATAATAGGAATGTTTTCTCGTTGAATGTATTCCCAAATATTAAGCTCTGTCCACTCTAAAAGCGGATGAATTCTTACATGTGTTCCTGGAGCAAAATCAGTTTTATACTGATTCCAAAGCTCTGGAGGTTGTGTACTCGCATCCCACTCACTCTTCTCATCACGTGCTGAAAAAACGCGCTCTTTGGACCTGCTTCCCTCTTCATCAGCCCTAACACCAACGATGACACCCGTGTAAGGAGCACCGTTTAACTCTTCTTCCCATGTTTTTTTGTAAGGGTTCCATTTGCGGCGTGCCCATGTTCCATCAAGCGTGTACTTGAGCGCATCGCTTTTGAGCTTCTTACAACAGCTGAGACGGTCGAGTCCATCGGGGAATGTTTCACCACGAGCAAGGGCTTCTTTATTTTGCCCAACGACCAAGTTCAAATCCCATTGCACCGCAATTTCATCGCGGTATTGAATCATCGCAGGGATTTTAAATGCCGTATCGATATGAACAAGCGGATAAGGCACATGTCCAAAAAATGCTTTTCGTGTGAGCCATAAGAGCACCGTGCTATCTTTGCCGATGCTCCAAAGCATGGCAAGATTTGGGAAGCTTCGATACGCTTCACGTAAAATATAAACACTCTGTGCTTCGAGTCTGTCTAAATGATCCATTTTTTATTTCCTTAATTTTTATAACGCCAACAGAGCAAAGCTCCTTTTGGCTACGCTAACGCTAAGTTCTCTTTGGCAGTGAGCCCATGCTTCGCTTTTACTTTGGTATATGCAAAGTCGTATTAATTTTTATGAAGGTGCAATCCGCACTCTTTATGTTCGGGATTTTCCCACCACCATCTGCCTGCTCTGATATCTTCGCCTTCACCAATGGCGCGTGTACAGGGCTTACAACCGATACTCTTAAAGCCTTTATCATAGAGGCTGTTTTTGGGTATACCACATTCACGCATGTAACGCTCAACTTCTTCATCGCTAAAATGAGCTAAGGGGTTAAATTTTAAAAGCTCAAATTTTGTATCGTATTCGACCAGTTTTGTGTCACTTCTCGTGATAGACTGCGCACTTCTAATACCGCTAATCCAACCGTCATACCCTTTTAAAGCCTGCATCAGAGGCAAAATTTTGCGTACATGACAACACTCTTTGCGCAAATCTATATCATCGAAAATACCATACTCTCCTACTTTTTCTTCAAGTTCCATGATGGCTTTTGAAGAAGCGCTAAACGCATCAACACGAATGCCAAAAAAAGTTTCAATCTCTTTTTGATAGGCGTGTGATTCGGGAAAAAGTTTGTGTGTTTCTAAGGTAAACACATCAAAGTCAATACCTGCTTTTTGCGCTAGTGAAATTGTGATCGCATCTTCACTTTGATGGCTAAATGCCAGTGTCACTTTAAGCGCTTTTGCGCCAACGAGTTCTTCAAGGGTTCCAATCGCTTCTGCGATTTTTGTTTCGTATGTATGACTCATATTTGATACTCAGGTTGAATTTTTGCTCGACCAAAATTGATTTTATTCCATGCACGCTCATGGAAGTAGTAGAGCAATGTTTTTGTAATCAGTTCAAACGCCCCAATTGAAACAGCCGCAAGTGGGCTTCCTGTGACGAAATAACTGATAAGCATCGTATCAAGAGTTCCTAAAGTTCTCCATGAAATTGCTTTAGCGATGCTGCGTTTTTTATGCTCTACCATAGTGCTTCCTTTTTAGTTTGCAGAATAATAGCATTTTAGTCGTGTATTGTCAAGTAACTCGATTGATTTAATAAAGATTAATGCCATTTCAATGGAAAATCTTTACATGTAAGTATATAAAGTAATAAAAATAGCATAATAATGGGGAATTTGCTTTATATTTATGCTAAAAAAGGATAGATTTAAAAAACTTAAAGTCTTGTGAAAAACTCAACAATAAATCCTAGAGGCTATACAAACGAAGTGAGAAGTAAAATAATACCAAGATTTTTTACAGCCAGAGGTATTTTTTTATCTGTAAAAAATTGACGAAAAATTATTTTATTTTTTTAGACATCATCATAGCAGAACTTGGACAGAGGCTTGAATACTCCTTGGTCTGCTGAATTACTACTGGAACGGTCGCACGTTCTATTGTTTTAAACCCATAGCGTTTAAAATAATTTTCAGCCGTTGTTGTTAATAGATAGAGTGACTGGATGTTTTCGTATTGGCAGTGCTGAAAAAGATACTGAAGCATCGCCTCTCCGATGTGTTGACTTCTAAATGCTTCTTGAACGCAAAACGAGCGTACTAAAGCAACGTCATCGTATTTTTCGATACCTAATGTCGCAATTATTTCTTGATGATGAAGCCCTACAAAAAGTTCAATATTTAAAGAGTGGATATCCAAGCTAGGTAGTTGGTTGCTCAGTAGCAAATGAATGATAGCCATATAGTCATTTTGGGTCGCTTTGCGTATATCTAAAGACATGAAAATCCTTTTATAACAAGAGTTGATTTAAGGCAACAGGTTCGCTAAATAAATAGCCTTGAAAATAATCAATCTGCTCTTCTTGACACGCTTTATAAATCTCTGAAGTGGAGACAAATTCTGCTATGGTTTGCATACCCACTTTTTTAGCGAATGTCACAATCGCCTCAACCACAGCTCGATGTGTCTCATTTTTAGTGATATTTTTGATGATAGAACCATCAATTTTGATATAGTCAGCTTGCAATTTCACAAGATACTCAAAATTAGAATACCCTGTTCCAAAATCATCAATCGCTATTTTCACTCCCTCTTTTTTAAGGAGCGTTAAAAAGGAGAGAACTTCAGGATGGTTGTCGATGCCTTCGCTTTCGGTAAGCTCAATCGTTAATTTCTCAGCCACCGAATATTCGTACATCTTTTCCAACAAATAATCAACTGTATGCTTATCTAAAATATCACTTAATGAAAGGTTGATGGAAAATTCAGCTTTTTTATCGGCAAAAAACTCAAATGACTGCTTTATCACTAGCTTTGTAATACTTTCGTACAAGTTGGCACGCTTGGCATGTTCTAAAAAAAAGTAAGGAGAGATGACTTTACCATCGGTATCGCGCATGCGTACCAAACATTCATATTTTTTTGTTCTGCCGCCCTCAATGCTTTGGGCGTAAACCTCAAAACGATTTTTCTTTAACGCTTGGCGAATGGTACTTTCCCACTCAAGATTTTCCCGTGCTCTGTTTTGATGAGGTCTGCACAAAGAGGCATTTTCAGGGTTGTGGATGAAGAGATTTTTTCCGATACGTTTGGCTGTTTTAAGTGCAAATTCGGCATTCAAAAAAAGCTCTTCTTCTCCCATCGCAACACCGATACGCAAAGGAGTAAAGAGTTTTTGAGCTTCCACTTCAATGGGTGAGTACCCAAAATACCAAATGCATGACTCAATGGTTTGAAGAAATGTAGCTTCGCTTAGTTCTTTACCTGATAAAACAGCAAAGGTATCACTTTCAAGATGAAAAACAGCGGCATTGGAAAAACGTTTTTCAATACGTTTTGCGATATGCGTGAGGATTTCATCGCCGATGTCATAGCCAAAGGTGTGGTTAAAGTTTGAAAAACCATTGATATTTAAAAGAGCAAGTTTATTGGATTGGGAGTTATTAAGGGCGTTGAGAAACTTTCTCCTATCGGGTAGATTGGTGAGAGGATGAAGTCGCCCATATTTGAGTTCGTATTTTAGCTCTTTTTTCATAACGCTATTATAATCCAGCTCACCTTGTTTTTTATAAAACTCTATTCCCTCTGATGTCACCAAAGAAGATAACATCTTCAAGGACGTTTTTTTTGCCCTTTTTCTCTTTCTTTGCGAACCGAGCGAATCCAAAACCAATCGACAACGTAGTAAACCAGCGGTGAGAGGGTGAGCATGTAAAAAAGAGTTCCGACGTACAAAGGAATAAAGATGTGCGAAAAATTGTTTTCAAACCATTCAAGGCTAAGCTCTACCATAAGGGGTTCCATGCTTAAGAGATAAACGCCTGTGGAGTACTCTGCATAGTACATAAAAGGCATGGTTAGAGGATTGCTCAGCCAAACCATCAAAAGAGCGATGGGAACGTTAAATTTGAAGAAAAACATCATTCCTAGAACCAAAAACATCTGAAATGGCATAGGAATCAGTCCGATGGCAATGCCTATCAAAAGTGCTCGTGTGACCATCTTTCGATTGACAAAAAGGTATTCTTGTGGGATATTGTATTTGGCAATAAACTGGTCAAACCGACTAGATGTTGCGTTTTGTTTAAAGAGTTTTCTCACACATATGCACCTATTTTTGAGTAGGGAATTTTAGCATCTTTTGTTTAACGGATTTTCAACACCTTTAAAAAAAGAGACTAAAGGTGGAACCTTTGCCTTGAGTGGAGGCAATATCGAGCCTAAATCCGTTTGTTTTGCAGATGGTATTTACAATGTCCAAGCCGATGCCAAAACCACCTTTGTCGCTGTTGGCGCGTATGTAACGCTTCGTGATGCTTCCTAGTTTGGAAGCGTCGATGCCAATCCCGCTGTCTTGAATACTCAGTTTTTGCGCATCAAGTGTGATGTCGATGCGACCATGCACACGGTTGTATTTAATAGCGTTTGAGAGCAGGTTGTCGATGAGTTTGGTGAGACTTTCTTCATTTACATGTAACGATTTTTCTTCTAAGTGCAAGTGCAAGTCGATGTGCTGACTTGCCATCAAATCGCTGAAATATTCGATGCGCTCACACAAAAGTTTTTTGACATCCACCTCATTTTTTTCTTCATTTTGTTTATCGTGTAAGAGCATGTAGCTGAGGTTCGCATAAAGGGTTGCGATGCGTTTGGCGCTAAGTTCAATGCGTTTTCGTTTTTTTTCATCCACATTTTTCAAGGTCTGAATACTCATCAAAATCGCTGTAATAGGCGTGTTTAGCTCATGTGTGGAATCTTTGATGAAGGTATCGAGTGCTTCGATGTGTGCACGAATGGGTTTTAAAAAAAGCTTTGCTAGTACGTAGCCAAGCATGGTGGCAAAGCCAAGGCTGAGAAAAAAATAGAGCAAAACTTGGGAGCGAAGCGTGCTGATTGCACTGGCAATATGGGTGTGTTTTAACACCAACGTCGCAATGCCTAGATGCCCTTGTGTGCTTGCGTCGATGTAGTAAAAACTCTCACTTTTGTGGTAAAACGTTTGAGTAAAATCGATTGGTTCCTCAAAACTTACATGTAAAGCTGTGCCATCTTCCCCAAAAAGTCCTAATTGGTAAGCACTCTCCAAGCCAAAGCATTGCTCAGGACGCTTTTGTGTAAGGCAAGCGGAGAGGGTAGCATCTTCCATCATGTGTGCGGTAACGATTTTGTTGGAGATGAGTGAAGCGATAGAGCGCATCTTTAGGGCATAGTTTTCATTCAGATTTTTCATCTCGATGGTGTAAAACATCCATGCAAGCACGCAGATAAAGGCGTAGATGGAGCCTAAATAGATGAGTAAAAATCTCGTAAGCGAGCGTTTTTCATAAGCACTTAAAGCGATAGCCCACTCCTTTGATGTTTTCGATATTAGCTTCCAAACCATAACTGCGCAAATTTTTGATATAGGTACGCACCGTCGCATGGGTAGGGACTTCATCAAAGCGCCACACCTCTTCGATAATCTCTTCAAAGCTCAAAAGACGGTTTTGCTGGGAGAGAAAATAGTCCAAAAGCTGTGCTTCTTTTTTGCGTAGCTGAAAGTTTTCAGAAGCTGAAAAAAGGGTGTTGTTAAAAGGCTCGTACGTCATCGTATCTGAGAGCTTAATGGTTTCATTTTGCTCAATATTGTGAAGCTTCTTGGTACGTTCAATACGCACCAAAAGCTCCTCAAGTTCAAACGGTTTTTTGAGATAATCCTCCGCTCCTAACGCAAATCCCTTTTTAACATCGTTGATTTGTGAAAGTGAAGTGATAAAAATGGTAGGTGTTATGATGCCCGCTTCTTTGAGCGCTTTTAAAAGCTCAAAACCACTAAGACTTGGGACGTTGATGTCAAGCACTAAGATGTCAAATTTGTCCACAAACAAAGCATCTAAGGCTTCTTGACCATCGTAAAAGAGGGTGACATGGTAACCATGCTCACACAAAAACTCTTCGATAATCTCGCTTAAAATAGGGTCATCTTCTAGGAGGAGTATTTTCATGTTAGCCATTATATCTGAAAACTTTTTTACAGTAAAAGCGTAAAAAGATTATAATGATGCAAATATTCGTTTTACATGTAAAGCGTGAAGGAGTGTTATGAAAATCATTGTGCTTGACACCGAAACCACAGGGATGTTTGAAAAAGACCGCATATGCCAACTGAGCTATCTGGTCTTAGATGAGGAGTTTGAGGTTGAAGAGGTGCACAATGAGCTTTGTATGCCTCCTCTTCCTATCTCCTACGAAGCGATGGCGATTCACCACATCACCCCTGAGATGTTAGAGGGAAAGATTTCTTGTGTGCAAACCAAAGCCTACAAACGACTCTTAGAACTTAATGCGCCTCACAATTTGCTTGTGATTCAAAATGCAGCGTTTGACCTTTCCATGCTTGCAAAAGAGGGCTTTACAAATGAGATGAATCTCATCGACACGTTTCGTATTTTAAGAGCGTATTATCCAAGTGAAGGCTCTTTTAGTTTGCAGTTTAAACGGTATCAATGGGGATTGTACAAACAAGAACACACCTTAGCGAAAAAACTGGGTATCGCCATCCAAGCACACGACGCGCTTGGTGATGTTATCGTGCTAAAACACCTTTTTGAAAGACTTTGTGAAGAGCACTCCATCCCTCATATGATCGTTGTTTGCTCTGAGCCTATGGTATTGAGCCATGTTCCTTATGGCAAGCACAAAGGCAAAAAGTTTTTAGATGTGGCACGCACTGAGCGCCAAGACCTCCATGCGATGCTAAGTTCTAACGGAATAGATGAAGATGTTAAAGCCTCCATTCTCCATGCTCTGGAAGCCACACGTGACCAAGCCATCATCACGATAGGCTTTGGAAAATACGCAGGCAAAACCCCACTTGAAGTGCTTGAAATCGACAGAAACTATTTGGTGTGGATGGTCAATAAGATGGAAAATCTCAATGCCGAGCTGAAAGAAGCGGTAGAAAAAGCACTGGTTTCGTATCCGTGAGTTTTACATGTAAAGTGAAATTTGGCACTTTACATGTAAAGATTATTTTTTTTCAGAAGACGTTTTAAGATTTTTAGCAGGCTTTGCTACGATTTCGACGTAACAGGCACTCCATTTTTCTGTATGTGCGGTGTCGATGGCACCGATAAGCTCTTGCACTAACACCTCTTTTGCACGCTCTTCGCTCTCTCCCACACGACACTCAAATATCCAAAAAGGCGAACCTTCTGGGAGTTTTTTATTGCGTTCGCGTTTGAGGTATTTGCGAATTTCATGTTTGATGGCATCTATCACGCGTTCGGGCTGTTTTGTTTCACTGTGCAGTGAAAATATTTTTTTCATTGGAATAACCTTTGTCTTTTTTCGCATTGTAGTCAAATTTTGCTTGCAAGATACTCATAGGCATTGCACAAATAGTGCACACACCTATTTTATACTTCGAGCAAAATTTGATACATAAGGAAAATAAATGCGGTCAAGTAAAATCGTAGCCATACTCTTCTCAAGTGTCTTGGCAAGTAGTGCATTTGCAAGTGGTGCTGAACATCAGCATGGAAGTCATAGCCATAACATCTCAGAAGTTGGCAAACCTGCTTTGGCTCAAAAAGCGAATAAGACAGTAAAAGTTTCATTGCTCGATTCCATGAAGTTTGAATTTGAAAGACCTGTAGAGATTAAAGCAGGAGATATTGTGCGATTTGTTGTGACCAATAAAGGCGCCATTGATCATGAATTTTCCATAGGCAATGAAAAAGAGCATGAAGCGCACCGTGAGATGATGAAGCAAATGCCCAATATGGTTCACACCGATGGAACGACAATTAGTGTCAAACCCAATGAGACCAAAGAGATAACGTGGCAGTTTGGCAAAAAAGGCAATGTCATGTTTGCATGCAATATCTCTAGCCATTTTGAAGCAGGCATGTACAGTAGTGCTACTGTCAAATAAGATACAAGATTACACAAATATTGCATAGATGTTTTTTAGAATACGTCAAAACTTTTATAAGGAGAATTAAAAATGAAAAAGCTATACGTAGCCATTTTCGCGATGTTATTAGGATTGAGTAGCGCTTTTGGCGCAGAGACATTGTCCAAAAAAGGGATGGCTGGAAACTTAGAGGTGGAGTACAGTACGCTTAAACCCATCTCTCAAGGCATGAATCTTATCAAAGTCAAAGTCATGGATGGTGGCAAAGAGATTAAAGATGCAAAAGTTAGCGTAGTGGCTTCGATGCCTGCGATGCCGGGGATGCATGCGATGGAAGAAAAAGGCGATGCAAAGTATGTTAAAGATGCGTATGAAGCAAACGTTGTCTTTTCAATGGGTGGCACATGGCAGATTAGCATCGTGATTGAAACCGCTGATGGCAAAAAACAGCGCTTAAAATCAAGTGTAAATCTCTAATGAAACCCTTAATCTTAGCCGTAGCCCTTATGGGCTACGCTTGGGCGCAAAGCGAGCTTCAAAGCCTCGCTTTTGAGCACAATTACGAATTAAAAACGATGGACACTGAAGTTGAGGCACTGAAAAAAGAGGTTGATCTAAGCAAGATTTGGGAAAATCCCACACTTTCCATCGGGGTAAACGACATCTTTTTAAATGAGCCTCTTACCCGTGATAAAGAGATGC
>CAYTVI010000047.1:0-3587 GCA_964441765.1 uncultured Sulfurospirillum sp. | reverse complement strand
ATCGGGGTAAACGACATCTTTTTAAATGAGCCTCTTACCCGTGATAAAGAGATGCAAAACGAGGCGATTTCTCTTTCGCAAAAGATACCTTTGGGCGGAAAGTTAGGCATCCAAGAATCCATTGCCCTCAAAGATGTGGCGATTAAGACGTTGGAACTTGAAGTGAGAAAGCTTCAAATGACACAAGAGATAGCCTTGCTTGAACAAACATACAGCCGTATTGGTAAAGATTTGGCACTCATTGAGAAGTATGAGAAGATACTCGAAGATTTACGTCAAGCTCACCTTTCTTACAACACCACAAGTGCCCATTATGCCGATACGCTCAATAATACGATTTTGCAAAAAAATCTTTTCATTGAGAAGAAAACCTTGCTGAAAGAAAAAGCGGCGGTGGTGCGAAAATTAGAGAGTATTATCAGTATTGCTCTTCCTGAAGTTCGTATTCAAAATGCCTTGTTGCCTTATACGCTTAGTGATGAAGAGAAGCTTTTAGAAAATGCTCCCAAGCTTCAGTTACCTAATTTACAAAGCAGTAAAACGCTCTTAGAACTGAATCTTGCCAAAGCAAACAAGATACCTGATATTATGATTAGTGTTGGGTATAACCGTAGGGAAGGGAGGGATGATTATGCCTTTTTGGGATTTGATATTCCTTTGCCCATTTATGGCAAAGAAAATCTCTCCATTCAAAAAGCAACATTGATGCAAGCTTCTTCGGAACACAGTATCCAAGCGGTGCATAGAAATCTTCTTTTTGAACTACGCGATGAACTTTTAAATAAAGAGTTGCAACGTGAAAAACTCTCTTTGGCTCAAGAAGTTTTACATGAAAATGAAAAAGTCTATGCTGTTCTTCAAAGTACTGCTCTTTCACAAAATGATGCTGTATTAAGCCTTTTAAATGTGCTGATGCAACTTCTTGAAGCACAAAAACAAATCAACGAATACACCTTTTTGTACAACGAATCGGTGATTAAAATCTACACCCTTTTAGGAGTTAAGCTATGAAATTTACTCACATTTTTTTAACAGTGCTTTTCCTTTTTACGTCATCACTTGATGCCAAGCAGGCGTTTAATGTCAAAACCATCGAAGTGAAAAAAGTCCTTGAAGGCTCTGCCAAAGAGTTTTACGGCTACACCAAATCTAATGAAGAAAATGTCAAGGAGATAACCCTTCGTTATGATGCCTTTATCGAAAACCTTTATGCCAATAAAACTTTCTTACATGTAAAGAAAGGTGAGCCTTTAGCAAAGCTCTATTCGCAAGAGATTTACACCGCACAACTCGAACTTTTAAACGCTCAGCGCATCAAAAGTGAGAGCATGGTGCAAAGCATCACGCAAAAGCTTAAACTTTTAGGTGTGGATGAAAAGGTTATCGCAAAGGTGCTCAGTGATAAGAGTGTGAGCGAGAGCATCACCATCACTTCGCCTTACAGCGGTATTATCACGCAAAAAGCGATTAACCAAGGCTCGTTTGTTGCTAAAGGGATGAAACTCTATGAAATCAGCGATTATTCACGGCTTTGGCTTATCGTCAAAGTGTACGAAAAAGATTTGCCATTTGTCAAAAGCGCACAGAGTGCCGACATTTTTTTTGATATGAGCACCAAGCCGTATAAGGCAAAAATTGATTTTATTTACCCAAAAATTGATGCACAAAGTAAAAGTGTGGATGTGCGTTTGGTGATTGAGAATGAATCCCTTGAAATCTATGAAAATGCTTTTGCCAAAGCACGTTTTGGAACAGCAAAACGTGAGTATTTAGCATTGCCAAAAAGTGCAGTTATGAGCAAGGGAGCCAAAACAACCGTCTTTGTCAAAGGCGAGTTTGAGGGCGAGTATGAGCCACGAGAGATTGAAGCCAAACGCTTGAACAATGAAACCTATGAAATCCTAAGTGGTCTAAAAGAGGGTGATGTGGTGGTGCGTGATGCGCTCTTTATGTTTGACGCCGATGCGCAAAATAACGGGGGAGCCTCCCAATGATAGAGAGTATCATCGAAAAGAGTGTCAACAACAAGGCACTCGTTTTTTTAAGTGTGCTGATTGCCACCTTTTTAAGCGTGTGGGCGATTAAAAACACCCCCTTAGATGCCTTGCCAGACCTAACCCCACCACAGGTTATCGTCAATGTGAAGTACATGGGACAATCGCCTAAAATCATTGAAGACCAAGTGGTGTATGAGCTGACAAATGCCCTTTTATCGGTCGCAAAAACCAAGACCGTGCGTGCGTTTACCTCGTATGAAAATGCCATTGTGTATATCATCTTTGAAGATGGGACGGATTTGTACTGGGCACGAGATAGGGTTAATGAAGTCATTCAAAATGTCTCCAAAAATGCCCCTCAAAATGCTACTATCAAACTAGGTCCTGATGCGACAGGCATTGGGTGGGCTTACGAGTATGCACTTGTTTCTAAAACCAAAAGTTTGGATGAGCTTAGAAGTTTGCAAGACTACCTCTACCGCTATGCACTTTTGGGTGTGGAGGGTGTGAGTGAAGTGGCAAGTGTGGGAGGTTTTGTTAAAAACTATGAAATTACCCTCAACCAAGATGCCCTTTACAAATACGATTTGAACATCGATGAGCTGATGAGTGCGCTCTCTCGTAATAACACCGATTTGGGTGGGCGAGTGGTGCTTGAAAATGGCTTTGAGCAGATTATCCAAGCCAAAGGCTTTGCCACGTCGTTAGAAGAGCTTTCTGCCATTACTGTAAAGACAGTGGGTGGCATACCGCTTAAACTCTCCGACATTGGAGAGGCACGTTTGGTGCCAAGTTATCGAAGCGGTTTAGCAGAGCTTAATGGCGAGGGTGAAGTGGTGGGAGGCGTTGTGGTTGTGCGTCATAAGGAGAACGCTTACAAAGTTATTCAGTTGGTCAAAGAAAAGCTAAAATCTTTACATGTAAATGATGTCGAAGTGTTGACAACGTATGATAGAAGCGACTTAATCACCAAAGCGATTGACAATCTTAAACGTGCTCTTTTAGAAGAGAGCATCGTGGTCTTAGTCGTTGTGATGCTCTTTTTGCTTCATTTTAGAAGTGCGTTGGTGGTGATTGTCACACTTCCTCTGACCATAGCGCTTAGCTTTTTGGGGATGAAAATCTTTGGGTTGGAGTCGAACATCATGAGTTTAGGCGGTATTGCCATCGCCATTGGAGCGATGGTCGATGCGTGTATTGTGATGATTGAAAATGTGCATAAAAAGCTCTCTCATGGTGAAGTTAGTAGCGAAGAGGAGCGTAAAGCCATCATTATTGCCTCTTCTAAGCAAGTGGGACGTCCTATCTTTTTTGCGCTTTTGCTCATTGTGGTGAGTTTCTTGCCTATTTTTGCCCTCAGCGGACAAGAGGGGGCACTCTTTAAACCCCTTGCTTACACCAAAACCTTTGCGATGATGATAGGTGCGGTGCTTTCCATAGTATTGGTTCCTTTACTGATGATCTATTGTGTGAAAGGGAAAATTATCCCTGAGGAGAAAAATCCAATCAATCGTTTTTTTGTCTGGATGTACACACCTCTTTTAAAATGGAACCTTCGTTTTTGGTATTTTTCCTTGATAGCGTTTGTGG
>CAYTVI010000046.1:0-15680 GCA_964441765.1 uncultured Sulfurospirillum sp. | reverse complement strand
ATGGCGGGCAGAGAGGGATTCGAACCCTCGGTAGTGTTACCTACGGCCGCGTTCCAGGCGACTGGATTAAACCACTCTCCCATCTGCCCAATAAAGAGGCTGAAAGTATAGCTATTTTGTGCTTACGTGGCAATTAATAGTACCCGACACAAATGCCATTGCTGAGATTGATTTTTTTTTCAAAAGGGCTTGGTCCAAAATATTTACATTTTTCGATGTAAATATGGTAATGGTAGTCAAGCCCCAAATCATCGTAAAATTTTTTGAGATTGACAAATTTGACATCACAGACATCGATGATGTGTAAGGCTTTGTAGATGCACGAGTGGTTGTGTTCTATGAGGTGTGAGGGAGCCAGACCTGTGTATTTGCAAAAAGCCCCAGATTGTACCATGCCTGTTAGGTCGGTGCACTCTTTAATGAGCGCTTTGTATTTGGGTAAGATGCTCTCTTTGCGTAAAAAAACCACTCTTGCATCATCAAACTTTGCGGCTTCGACACCTTTCCAGTAGCGATAAGCATTGGAAGAGATGCCTGCAAGAAGGCTCAATTCTTTGTTTAAAACATAGTTATTGAGCCAATGATTATGCGTAAGAATGCTCATATTCATGGGATTACATTATCTTAAGACCTAGTTGTGCGAGCACGATAACAACGACTAAACCCAAGGGATAAACCGCCGCATACGCAATAGAAGGGTAGTCTGTTTTGGTGATATTGTTTGCCATGGTAAGAGATGGCGTGGATGTCATAGCACCTGAGAGAAGCCCCATGATATTTAAGATATTCATCTTCAATACTTTTCGGCAGATAAACGCAACAATGCTGAGTGAAATCAAAAGACCCGCAAGTGCGACAAGAACAGGCGTGAAGCTGTGTTTTTCTAAAGATTCTACAAGGTATTTACCTGCATTTGTGCCGATGGCAGCAATGAAGATGAGTTGTCCTAGCGTTTTTAAAAGGGTGGTTGAGTGAGGTGAAAGGTTCCATACCACAGGCCCTACACGCCCCAATCGTCCAAGTACTAGCGCGCTAATCAAAATACCACCGACAAAACTTAGCTTGATAACCCCGATAAAAGGGAGTGCAAATGGGATACTTCCGATTAAAATTCCAAAAACAACCCCTAAGGAGATAGGTAAAAAATCTGCCGCTGGGTATTTTAACAAATCATTTCCAATAAGTTTGGTCACACGCTCGCTGTAAATCTCGGGAGCAACGACGTAGAGTTTATCGCCAAGACGCAAAGTAAGGTTCGGATACGCAGGAATATCAATACCCGCACGTCTGACTTTAGTGATGACTGTACGTAAAGATTTGAGCTCTTTAATACTCCCAATCTTTTTTCCTACGATGTCTTTAGAAGTGGTCAAAAGTCGTAACACTTTCATATTGTCGTGAAATTCGTGCTCTTCGCTAAACGATTGCCCAAGGACAATATTGAGGTTGGCGAGTTGCTCTTCCGTGCCTGAGACGCGGATGACATCATCAAAACGTAAGATGGTATCTTCGGCTTCATAGTCTATCTTTTCATTTGAGGCGATGCGCTCGATAACCGTCGAAGTCATGCTCTCTACTTGAGACTTTTTGATTTCATTGGTCTTAAAATTTTCATTGGTGATACGAAAGTTGCGTGTGAAGATGTCAGGATAACGGCTTTTTTGCTCTGCTTCGTACTCTTCAACCTCTTTTTCGATATCGACACGAAAGAGTGTGGGCAAAAAACGAATAAAAAAGATGGTTGCTACGATACAAAATGGGTAAACGACACCAAAAATGACCGAGATATTGGGGCTGTCTTTTATCTCAAGTGCCGCCGCGAGGGCTGGAACGGAGGTCAATGCCCCTGTGAAAATACCATCGATGATGGTCGTTGGCATGGAAAGCGCTTTGCCGATACCAAAAATAGTACCAAAAATAAGTACAAGCAGTGCAAAAGCAATAAGGTTGAGCTTGATGCCTTCGTTTTTGATGGTATCGAAAAAACCAGGACCCGATTGTAGTCCTACCGCATAGATAAAAATCGCCAGTCCAAAAAATTGAAAATCCTCAGAGATAATCATACCAAAGTGCCCTGCAATCAGTGCAACCAAAAGCATGGCAGTAAAATCAAGCGAGAAGCCTCGAACCTTGATATTGCCCAAGATATATCCCACCGAGATGATGGCAAAAAGATAGAAAATTTCGTTGTGAATCATCAAGTACCTAACCCTAACTAAGAGCACCTTTTGATGAAAGGTTTTTGCTTTAGCTTCTAGGCAAATTTATGGGGACTTACGTAGTGTAAGTTGAATAAATTTAACGACGAAGATGAGGCAAAAGCCTTTCACCCGTAGGGCATTTAAAAAAAAGCATATCTACTTCGGTAGATTTTTTTGATTTACAAAAAGTAAACCTGTAAAAATCTGCCTCGTATCTACACCCTTTTTTAAATGTCAGAAGGTACTCTTAGTTGGGGTTAGGTACTTTACATGTAAGCCTTGAAAGAATTAGGCAAATTATACCCTATTTGTTTTTAAGCTTACATGTAAAAGCGATTAGAAATCTTTTTCGATTTTAAACGCATCAAAGATGATGTCAATCGCACTCATGCGTGCACCGTGGTTTGTGGCATCTAAAATTTCGCCATCATTGTAGCCAAGTATTCTCAAGGCTTCGACATCGTTTGCATTGACATCGTGAGGGGTTCGTACGGCTTTAAGGACAAACAGAAGCATCGCTTTTTCTTTGGTGTCTAGTTTGGCATCGTTTGGATTGGCACGCATCGCTTCAACCTCTTTGGGTGTCCAGTTGAAAAGATTGATGAGCAAAGATGCGTTAAAATCGATGCAGTATGAACAGCTGTTTTTATCAGAAACCAACATACGAATGCACGCGCACAAGGCGGGCGAAAGTGTTGGGTGGTTGAGATAATGTCCGATGAAGCTCATCTGTTGTTTTAAAAGTTCTGGACTTGCACTAAAAATTTGTGCAGTGTTACTCACACGACCACGAAAGGCTTTGATTTTTTCATAAAGCTCTGCAAGTTCGCCCGTGGCATCTTCGGGTTTGATAGTCTTGATAAGTGGCATGATTTTTCCTTTAAAAGTAATGGTATTCATTCATTTAGCGTTAAAACGCACCTTAACCCTCCGTCTTGACTGTTTGGTCAAATCGTATTCTAACCTAAATTGACTGATTAGTCAAGTGATGGTAAAGTGTGCTATAATACCTACAATCAATAAAGGAAAAAAGATGGAGACAACACGAGAAAAACTGATAAACGCAACCTTTGATGAAGTCTATTCGCATGGATTTCAAGGAGCATCATTGGGCGATATCTTGGCAAAAGCAGGCGTGCATAAAGGCTCGATGTACCACTTTTTTACCAATAAAAAAGAGATGGCACTGTGCGCACTCAATGAGAAGATACTGCAACGGTTTAATGAACGTTATGGCTATGTCAATGTTTGTGAAAAAGGCTACATGGAAGAGTTTTACGCAAGACTACGTGATACCTCTGCACGTGATTTTAAGCGCGGATGCCCCATCGCCAATATTGTCCAAGAGATGTCCAATATCGATGAAGATTTTAACGTGCTGATGAAGTCGATTTATGAGGTGTTCCGTGCCAATGTTAAGACCATTTTAGACAAAGCCATCGAGGTTAAGGAGCTAAAACCGTGTGATACAAAAAAATTAGCGCTCTTCATCACCTCAACCCTCGAAGGTGCTATCCTCTCCGCCAAAGCGAGCGGAAAAGAGCAAGATTATTTGGATGTGATTGAAGAATTGATAGGATTTATTGAGGGGAAGCGGTAAGCTACCCTTTTCTTCCCGTCAATAAAAAGATGGGATACTCCCCATACGGTTTTTTAGCAATACTAACGATTTCGATGTTGATATCCTCAAAGCCTGCACTTTTTGCCCATGATGCAAAGGTTTCTTGGTCAAATCCAAAGTGAAAAACACCTGTGTTTTCAGTATGAAAAGAGCCATCTTCTTTATCCAAATCGGCTAGTGCTATCGTACCGCCTGCATGTAGCATGCGGTGAAATTTTTCCAACAAAGCGGGTACATTTTCAACATGGTGGATGGTCATAGAGGAGATGATGCCATGAAAGCGCTCTTCAAGCTCCGTATGGACAAGGTCAATCTCATGCATCACGACTTCACAAGGCAGGGTGTCAGCTTTACTGCGGAGCACCTCATTCATAGAAGAAGAGATATCAACGGTGGTGATTTTTTTGACATAGGGTGCAACTTGAGAGGTCAAAAGTCCTGTACCTGAACCAAAATCCATCAGATGTGTCTGCTCTTTATCGTAAGTGATTTTTTCCAAAATAGCATCAGCGATGGTGTGGACATTGGTTACACGTGCGGCATTATTTTCGTAAGTATGTGCTTTTGCTGCAAAATAGTCTTTTTTTACTGACATCCATTTCCTTTACGCAAATAAAAATGAGGTATAACCAACCACACGTGTGGCATCACGGCTACGCTCAAAACTGGTGCGATAGTCTAGCAAATGTGCTTTAAAATCATGCTTTTTCGCACTCATAACCATCGCTTGAATCCCTCTCATACCACACGCTTCACTTTTTCCAAAGCTCTCAAGACTGAGTTCTTTTATGGCATTGATGCAAAGAGTATCCAAGGTAGTGGCTTCTTCTTGCGTGTAAAAATGGCTCAAATCGGTGCTGATGACTACTAAGGTTTTGGGTGTTTCTAAAAGCGTATCAATCAGCGATGAGAGTGCTTTGATGTCTATTTTCCCGTAAACGATTTCTATGACTTTGGTGTGGGGGAAATAGTGTTTTATAAAAGGCATTTGCGTTTCAGTGGAGTGTTCGGCGTGGGCTTCTGGAAGATGGCTTAAAAAAGGAAATGTTTCTCTTAAAAGCTCAGAAAAGCGGAGGTCGATGTCGAGTGCACCGCAGGGTGTTTCATACGTTTCGTACACAGCGATGGAAGCACCCTCTATAAAAACACGATGACTAGGTCCTATGACGACAATGCGTTCATACGTATGTTTTGAGGCACAGACGTAGGCAAGGTTGGCGATATAGCCGCTGTAAATATAGCCTGCATGAGGGACGATGAGTGCTCGAGGTGTTGTGACATGAGGCAGAGGCTCTTTGATGGTAGCGTTAAAATGAGCGATGTAGTGTTCTATCTCTTCACAGGCTTGTGGGTAAAAAACACCACGTACAAAGGCATTCCTAGTACTCATCAAACACTCCTGCTAGGGGTGTTTTGCACTTTGGGCAGCTGCCTTCTTCTACACAATTTTCAATCACCTCAAACCCTTTTCGCTCTATCAAAACATTTTTACATGTAAAACAATACGTTGTGTTTTCTACACCCGCATTGCCGATGTAGATGTGATGAAGTCCTGCATATTTGCCTATTTCATAAGCCTTTTTTAGAGTTGAAAGAGGTGTGTGAGGGAGATGTTGCTCGTGAAAATCAGGATGAAAAGCGCTCACGTGCCACGGGGTATCGACACCAAGTTCATTCGCAATAAACGAAGCGATGGCGTGAAGCTCCTCCTCCGAGTCATTTTGTGTCGGAACAATCAGCGTGGTAATCTCTAGCCACGTGCCGTTTTTCTTCCATGCTTTGAGGTTTTCCAAAAGGCTCTCCAGTTCACCGCCTAAGTTTTTTTTGGTGTATGTTTTGTTAAAGGATTTGATATCGACATTGAGCGCATCGATGATGCCTGCCATATCTTCGACCACCTCATGCGAGGCAAAGCCGTTGGTGACAAAGATGTTTTTGATACCTTTTTGATGCGCGATGAGCGCGATATCTTTGGCATAGGGGTAGAAGATAGTCGGTTCATTGTAGGTGTAAGCGATTGCTGCACACTCGTATTTGAGCGCCATTTCGACAATGCGCGAAGGATCGATAAACTCTTTTACATGTAAATTTTTCTCTTGCGAGATACTCCAGTTTTGGCAAAAGGAACATTTGAAATTACATCCAATCGTTCCTAAAGAAAGCGCTCTGGTTGCGGGTAAAAAATGATAGAGTGGTTTTTTCTCCACAGGGTCTACATGTAAAGTGACAGGATAACCGTAAACAAGGTTTTTAAGCGTGCCACCTACGTTTTGATTGACCCCGCATAGGCCTTTTTGTCCTTCTTTTAAACGGCAATAATGCGCGCAAAGTAAGCAGATGATTTTTTCGCCCTCTTCTTTAAAGTACTTCATCATTTCACCTTTTCAACCTTGTACGTCCAAATCTCAGGATGGCTTTGCAAGCACGAAGGCTCTAACCCAGCTTTTTGGCACAGTTGTGCAAAAAAATGCTCAAAGGTAGGAAGCTGTTCCCACACTTGGGGTAAAAACGTTGCTTTATGAGCATTTTTTTGTAAGATAACCCCGTCCTCTCCCACGCAGATTTTCGACTTCAAATCCTCCACGTCTTCGTATTGAAGAGGTTTTGGCTCTTCTAACAAAGAGACTTCTATGCTTACATGTAAAAACTCTTCAGGGCTTAAGGGATAAAAACGTGGGTCATCAAAAGCCGCTGCTTTAGCATTGGCTACCAAATCATCTAAAAAAGGTCGGTGTGCGCTAAGTGAGCCGATACACCCACGTAAACGACCATCAAGAGTGAGGGTAACAAAGGTAGCTTTGGGTTTTGAAAGGTCGGGATACGCGTTTAATAAAGCCTGTGTATCTATCAAAGAAGTGCCCTCCAAGCGTTCACGAATGGCTTGAGTGGCTAGATGGAGGATGAGCTGTTGCATGATATCTCCTTTGGAGCGCTATTATATGATAAAATAGTTTATGGATTACATGTAAAAAGGATGAAGCGGTGGTTGAAATCATACAAAGAACGCCCGTATGGGTATGGGTGCTTTTTTTTCTTTTGCTGGTTTTAGGCTATGTTCAAAGTAAAGAAAGAACGCTTGGCTATACGAAAGCACTTTTGATGCCGTATGCGATGTTTTTATTTTCCTTGTATGGGGTTTTAGCCAGTTTTGGCTGGGCGTATACCTTACTGCTTTGGGTGGTTGGTATTGCTGGGGGAATTTTTTTAGGGATGAGATTAAGCGCGGTGCATGAGGTGGTGTATGTACCCGCCAATCAGACCTTTATCATCAAAGGGAGTTGGTTTTGGTGTGCGCTTATTATGCTGCTATTTTGTATCAAATACAGCGTCGGAGTGATGCTCGCTCGCCAGTTAGAAGTGGTTCACACACTCTTGTTTAGTGCAAGTGTGAGCGTGGTGTATGGTCTGTTTAGTGGTATCTTTTTTGCGCGTGTTATCGTTTTGAGGCATTTACATGTAAAGCATAAAACTGTGGAGGTAAAGGTATGAGTCGTTTAGGGAGTTTAAGTCTATGGGTCAGTTTAAGCATGGTGCTAGGGGGCTGTTCCCTTCCTTTTATCTCAAGTTCCACCAAAGCACCCGTCATTGAAGAGATAAAACGTACCCCTGTGAATAAAATTGTGATGAGTGAACTTGATATTTTGGACCGTCCGTATAAAGTGATTGGCGAAGTTTTTGCGAGCGATACTGTCATGATTCCTTTTTCAAAAATCACGAAAGATGATGTGAACACTAAACTCAAAGAAGAAGCCTTTAAACAAGGCGCTGATGCCATTGTGTATGTCATCTACACGCACCATGAGGGGACATGGAAAAGTCTTGCAAGGATTGAGGCAAAAGGGAAAGCGGTTCAGTTTACGCGCTATTGATGATACGTTTATGCGCAATTCCTAAGGCTTAAAAGAGTACACTGTTTTCTTCATTTGGGAGTTGTGTCATGGATATATCAAAAAAATTCTTTTTTATCTTACTCTTTTTTGCCATGGTTGCTTGGGGTGGCTCTTGGGTCAATGTGAAAGTCTTGAGCAGTTATATCAATGCGTATGAGATGATTTTGCTTCGTTTTGGCATCACGGCTGTGACGATGGTGCCTATCATTATGTGGTTGAAACACTCTTTTAAGATTGATCTCAAAAGTTTTGTACTTGTGGTGTTGGTTGCCATCACGCTCCTACTTTACAATAAATACTACTACCTTGGCACCAAATTAGGCACAGCCTCTTTAGGAGGTGCGCTGGTGACAACCCTCATTCCGATTTTAACCTTTATCTTTTTAGCGATTTTGGGGACAAGAAAGGTGGAGCGCAAAGATATTTTTGCACTTTTTATTGGAGCGGTAGGGGTTTTGACCATGCTTCATATTTGGAGCTTTGATGCCACACGTATTTTTGTTATCCACAATCTTTACTTTCTTCTCGCCGCGATGCTGTGGTCGGTCTTGACGATTATTAGTTCCAAATCAACGAAGATTTCTCCCATCGTCTTTACCTTTTACATGTATCTTGTCACCGTAGCACTGGATGTTTTTATCTTTGTTGACATTGGCTCGTTAAATGTCATGGAATTTGATGCGATTTTTTGGGTTAATATCGCGCTCATCTCTCTTGCGGCTTCTACATTTTCAAACACTATCTACTTTTTAGGCATCGAAAAACTAGGCGCTGCTGAAGTAAGTTCGTTTGTCTTTTTAGTCCCTTTCTCAGCGATTATCCTGAGTGCGATTTTTCTTAAAGAGAGGATTGACCTCTCTATTATTATTGGGACGATTTTAACGCTTTTTGCGGTGAAGATGCTTAATAATATTAAGCTGCTAAAAAGAGGTTAATTTCCTTCTTGATATAAATCAACAAATAAGATATATTATTATTCTATAATAAAGAGTATTTTTAAATCGACTGTTATGACCTAAACGTATTTTTGGATAACTTATGAAAATAATGCTTCGAGAACTTCGCTCTTCATCAAGCGCAAAATTTGTTTTTGCTTTTACACTTGTGTGTTCTTTTATTGCTGTGGCAATTGTCGAAAACTATAGGTATCGTGAAGAGCGTCTTTCGTTACATAAAATTGCAATTGCTTATGCCTATCAAATACGTAATAGTATCTATCAATCACTTTCAGCAACTTATCCTCTAGCAGCGTTAGTTCGTTCAGAAAATGGGAAAATAAGTACTTTTGATGATTTAGCGCAAGAGATGCTAGTCTATTATCCTAATATTACAGCAATGCAATTAGCCCCAAATGGCGTGGTATCACATATTGTACCCTTAAAAGGAAATGAGAAAGCTATAGGGCATAATTTATTATCAGATATGCATCGTAATAAAGAAGCGTTTTTAGCAAAAAAAACTGGACAATTAACACTTGCTGGACCATTTGAATTGGTACAAGGTGGGTTAGGTGTTGTTGGAAGACTTCCTATATTTTTAAAAGATGAGTACCAAAAAGATGTATTTTGGGGTTTTTCTATTGTTTTGATTCGCATTCCAGAAGTATTTAGTCAAATTAGGTTACATCTTTTAGAAGAACAAAATATAGCGTATCAATTAACACGGATACATCCTGACACAGACAAAAAGCAAATAATCGTAGCTTCAAAAAATCCTATCATTAATAACCCTGTAGAAGTGGAAGTAAAAGTTCCAAATGCAAATTGGATTTTTTCTGTATCTCCTGTAATAAGTTGGCATAACTATTTTATGTTGTTGCTTCACGGTATGGGTGGTTTTATTCTTTCTTTCTTTGCAGCAGTTTTTACAATTTATTTTCAAAGAAGAGGGCATCATCAAAAATTGGAATTTATGGCATATCACGATACATTAACACATCTTCCTAATCGTATTTTATTAATAGATCGTTTTAAAATGGCTTCTATGCGTAGTAAACACACCCATCATTTACTAGCAGTTTGTTTTATTGATTTAGATCATTTTAAAGAGATTAATGATAATTATTCCCATGAAGCAGGAGATTGTGTTCTTATAGAAGTGACTCAAAGGATTTTAAAATGTATACGCGAAAGTGATACATTGTCTCGACATGGCGGTGATGAGTTTATACTACTGCTTACCGAAATTAAGGATGTAAAAATAGTCCAAGAAATTGTTGATCGTATAGTAGAAATACTAGCTCAGCCATATCACCTAGACAAGTATACAACCATTCATCTTAGTGCGTCAATTGGTATTACCCTTGCTGGTGATACGCACGATATTGAAAGTTTAATTCAGCAAGCTGATTATGCTATGTATCAAGCAAAATCCCAAGGACGAAATAGATATGTTTTTTATGATTTATAATCAAAAAAATGCATTATCAATTCAAAGTGGCGCTCAAGTCCTTCAAAACTATGTGTGCCACCCTCTTCGACAACCATCTTCGCCCCTTCTAAAACCTCAAGCGCTTCTTCATAGTCTAAGACCTCATCGCCTTTTTGAAGCAAGACGAGGAGATTTTCAAGGTTTGGCTCTTCAATTTCGTAGCTCTCTAGCATCTCAAGATGCGATTCGTTCCACTCATATGAGGAGTTGTCGTAGTAGTTTACCCCATGTCCAAGCGCACGCTCCAGTGTCTCAGGCGCATTGACCGCTGGGTTTATGAGTACGGCTTTGAGATTGTATTTGTCGCTTAAATAAAGCGCATAATACCCACCCAAAGATGAGCCCATAAGATAGACAGGTTCATTGTCTTGGTAGGACTCAATCAATTCGCTAAGCGTGCTCAGTGCCAAATCAGGGATGGTAGGGAGTGATGGCGCAATGAAGCGAATGTTGTTTTCGTGGCAATACGCACGCAATAACTTTGCCTTACTCGCCTCCCCACTAGAGCCAAATCCGTGAATGTAGATAATCATTTTTTCTCCTTTAAAATGCCTTGTGCCGCGCGAATACCCGAAGCCCATGCGGCGGTGATGCCTCTGCTGGTTCCTGCACCGTCCCCAATGATGTAGTAGCCTTTTTTGACGCAAAAGTGAGCGTCAATAAACTGTGGTTTGTTAGAATAGGTCTTAATCTCTGGATAATAAATAATCGTGGAAGGGTGAAGAACCCCTGGGATGATGGTATCTAGCATTTTGAGTGATTTCCAAATATCACGTAAAATCTTTGCAGGCATACAAAGCGACAAATCTCCCGCAACCGCATTTTTAAGTGTTGGCTCAAAGTCGTATAAGTCGTTGTTAAAGGTCTCTGCTTTAGAACGTGCTCCCATCCGAAAATCCCCCACGCGTTGCATGATGACTGAACCACCGCTAAGTTGCATCACCATTTCGCCGAGTATTTTTCCAAATTGTTGTCCGCTGACTACGGGTTCGGTCAAACGAATGGTTTTGAGCATCGCGAAATTGACCAAGTTATTGCGTTCGTTTTCACGTGAAAGAGAGTGCCCATTGACCGAGTAGTAGCCTTTGTATTTTTCACGCACGATGTGCGCACACCCTGAGTTGGTGCAAAAGGTACGCACTTTGCCGGGAAATAAAATTTTTGGGTCGTAATAATCCCGAACAATGGGGTAGTTCTCTTCCTTGGTTTCGATGCGCACACCGATATCGACGATATTGTCGCTGTAACTCACACCTAGGGTATCCATCTGCTCTTGCAACCAATCATAATCCGCCCGTCCTGGGGCTAAAATAAGATGATGAAACCCAATCACTGTGCCATCTTCAAGGATAAGCACTTTTTTCTCTTTTTCAATCGCTTTCACTTCCGTATGCAAAGCAACCTTTACATGTAACGCTTTGAGCTTGTCAATCAAATCATTAATGAGCGCAGAAGATTTATCGGTTCCCACATGCGCTTGGTCGATGCTTAGGATTTCAACACCGATTTTTTCAGCGCGTTTGGCGTATTTTTCGATGTTGATTTTAGCTTCAATCTTGGGATTTAAGTGCGTTGCAACTTCGCTTAAAAGGACATCAGCTTCATCTTTGCTCCAGTGCTCATAGGGAAATCCCACAGGATAGGTATAGTTTTGTTTACAGTCGTTTCGGAGTCCGCCTGAGCTGATTTTCTTTTTTTCAACCAGCAAAATAGAAAGCTTTGAGTTTTCCGCCAGCTTAAACGCCGCACCAAGCCCCGCAGGGCCAGAACCCACGATAATAGCATCGTAATGTGAATGAAGAGTTTCTTTTTTCATGGCGTAGAGTATAGCAAAAGATTCGTTAGGCTATAATACGCACAATTTATGAAGAGGTTAGACAAGATGAAATTAAAAGAATTAAAAGCCAGAGAAATTATCCAGATGGTGATGGGAAAAGAGCGAATATCGAGTAAAAGCGATGAAGAGTTAGCGCTCATTTTGAAAAAGAGATTGACAAAAAAAGAGTGTGAAGCTTTAAATGCGCAAGTAAGTGGCACAGTGGATGCACTTGAGATAAGCGCAGAATGCTATGAGGCACTCATCGCTAGTGCTATCAAAAAAATCAAAAATGAGTCTGTTCATGGAGACTTTTTCTATACAAAGGGTGAATAAACGATGGAAAATGTAAGCATCATTGATAGCGTATGTACGTACTGTGGCGTAGGCTGTGACATCAGTGCGAGTGTTAAAGACAACACCATTCTTAGCATCTCTGCTCATCCTGAAGGCGTGGTATCGCAAGGCAATTTGTGTGTGAAAGGCAAATACGGGTATGAGTTTGTCACGGCTCCTGATAGACTAAAAACACCTCGTATTCGCAAACGCTTTTTGGAGAAAAATCCAGCGATTTATGAAGCAATCGCTTTACATGTAAAAGAGTTAGACGACACGTGGGCAGAAACCACATTGGACGCTGCAACCACTGCGGCATCGATGAAATTAAAAGAAATTCAACAAACGTATGGAAAAAAAAGCATCTGTTCTATCGGTGGAGCGAGAACGTCGTGTGAGAGCTCGTATCTGTTGCAAAAATTTACACGACACACGCTAGGCTCTCCACATGTCGATAACTGTGCTAGGGTGTGTCATGCCCCAAGTCTCAAAGGGATGCGAACAACCATTGGCGAGGGTGCGGCAACTAACACTTACAATGATATTTACAACACCGAATTTATGATAGTCATTGGCTCTAATACCACAGAAGCGCATCCTATTATCTCCAATCGCATTGTTGAAATGGCGGTCAAACATGAAAATTTGGCGGTCTTTGATGTGCGTGAGATTACCTTGCACCGTTTTGCGAAGTATAAGGGCATCATTCCTCACGAAGCAAACGTGCTCATCTTAAACATGCTTGCCTACGTCATCATCAATGAAGAGCTGTACAGTGAGCATTTTGTGGAAGATAGGACGAAGGGATTTGCGACGTTTAAAGAGAAGATTTTAAACGACCCGTATGCGAATCCTGAGTATTTTAAACAGATTGAGGGGTATGAGTATTTGAGCAAACTTATCCCCAAAGTGGCTCGTGAATATGCGCTGAAAAAGTCCATGATTTTCTGGGGTCTGGGTGTGACGGAACACATTGATGGTTCGTATGCGGTCATGGCGATAACTCATTTGGCATTGATGACGGGTAATATTGGAAAGCAAGGTGCTGGGCTTATGCCCCTTCGTGGACAAAACAACGTCCAAGGTGCCTGCGATATGGGCATGCTCCCTTATTATGCCCCTGATTATCAAACGCCAAAAGAGATAGGTTTGATGACACCACAACTTGTCGATGAGATGCTAGAAGGTCGCATTAAGGCGGTTATCAATATGGGTGAGGATTTGACACACATCCACCCCAATAGCAACAAAGTCAACCGCGCCCTAGATAACGTCGAGTTTGTCATGGTACAAGAGCTTTTTATGACTGAAATCGCAAACCGTGCCGATATCGTCATTGGCGTTAAATCTGCCTATGAAAAAACAGGTGTGTATGTCAATGCTATGCGTCGTTTGCATCTTTCTCAACCCCTTGTTACGTCTGATTTGCCTGATGATTGGGAAGTCATAAAACTTTTGGATAACAAAATGGGCGGAACGTACGCCTATGAAGATTCGAAGCAGATTTGGGATGAAGTTAGAGAAGTGGCTTACCGACGTTTTTCAGGAGCCAGTTACAACCGCTTAGAACGTCACCGTGTACGTGGACTTCAATGGCCTGTACACACTGAAGATACCCCCATATTACACCAATTAGATTTTAGAACAGAAGACGGTTATGGCGAGTTTCATTACCACCAATACGAACTTCGAGGTATGGTGCAAGAGTTGCTGGAAAAAAAACTTACAGGGTATCACCTCAGCACAGGACGAACGCTCGCACACTATAACAACGCCTCACAAACATCGCGCTGTGAAAAACTGGGTAAACGCTACGATGAAGATGTTCTTTTGGTCAATGAAAATGATGCAGGGGATTTTACAAGTGAAAGAGTTATTTTAAAAACACCATTCGGACAAAGCGCACCTCTTACGGTCAAAATAACCGATAAAGTTCAACCTAAAACGCTCTTTTGTACTTTCCACCATGCAAAATCTGGTATCAATAGGCTTTTTGGTGATAGATGTGATGTCTTTACGATGACTGCTGCGTTTAAGTCGATAAAGGTTGAAGTGGTTAATTTAGCTACCGAGTAGCTGTAAGAAAAAATGAAAAATGGCCATTTCAGGATATTTTGAATGAAGTGGCCGGGAGAGAGGGATTTGAACCCCCGGAAGTGTTACCTTCAACGGTTTTCAAGACCGCCGCATTAAGCCGCTCTGCCATCTCCCGACAGATAAAGTGATGATTCGTTTTAAGGTGGAGGCGACACCCGGATTTGAACCGGGGATCAAGGCTTTGCAGGCCCATGCCTTACCGCTTGGCTATATCGCCGCCGAATCCATATTAGTGGTGGTGCCCGGAGCCGGATTTGAACCGGCACAGGAAAAACTCCCGAGGGATTTTAAGTCCCTTGCGTCTACCAATTTCGCCATCCGGGCAACGCATTTGATTTCTTAAATAAATGGAGCGGGAAACGAGGTTCGAACTCGCGACCCCGACCTTGGCAAGGTCGTGCTCTACCACTGAGCTATTCCCGCATTTAAAAAAGAGATGAAAGTATATCAGTTTTTTTTAGCAAAGTAAAGTTCTTTTTGAAAAACATTGTACCAAGGAAGGTATTTTGCTATAATCTAAGAAAATTTTGAAGGAAGTTTCATGCGTAGTGATCAGGTAAAAAAAGGGTTTGACAGAGCGCCACATCGAAGTTTGTTTCGTGCAACGGGTGTGAGTACAGAAGATTTTAATAAGCCTTTTATCGGCGTGGCAAATTCATACATTGATATTATTCCTGGGCACTTCTTTTTAGCAGAATATGGCAAAATCATCAAAGATGAGATACGAAAAAATGGCTGTATCCCTTTTGAATTTAACACGATAGGGGTGGATGATGGTATTGCGATGGGGCATGATGGAATGCTTTATTCGCTTCCGAGTCGTGAAATTATTGCTAGTTCTATTGAAACAGTCATGAACGCACACAAGCTTGATGCGATGATTTGTGTGCCAAATTGCGATAAGATTGTTCCTGGTATGATTATGGGGGCACTCCGAGTCAATGTTCCAACGGTCTTTGTCAGCGGCGGTCCTATGAAAAAAGGCTATACAAAAGAGGGAACTCCTATAGATTTAGCGACTGCATTTGAAGCGGTTGGGAAGTTTGAAAAAGGTGATATCACAGAAGCGGAATTGACCGACATTGAGTGCAATGCTTGTCCAAGTGGTGGCTCTTGTTCGGGGATGTTTACGGCAAACAGTATGAACACTTTGATGGAAGCGATGGGAATTGCGCTATCTGGCAATGGAACTATCCCAGCACTAACACCTGAGCGTGAAGTGCTTATTCGCGCTGCGGCAAAACGTGTGTGTGAAATAGCACTTGATAGCGCGTATAATTTTAGAAATA